>JAUSEV010000048.1 GCA_030649995.1 Candidatus Uhrbacteria bacterium | reverse complement strand
TGAGGGCGGACTCAACAGCCGCCTCAAAGAATTGTTTCGATGTCATCGTGGAATTTCAACCACCAAAAAGCTGGCTCTCGCCAGCTGGTATTTGGCTCTCCGACAGGGACAAAAACCAACACGAAATGTCTATTAGCTCTTACTATGCAAAATATCGCAAAAAAGAGAATGACCGTGAACGCCCTTTTTATAGAAGGGCCACGGCTCCTCGCCAAAGATCACGAAATCATCTTTCAAACAACTCAAAAACACCCGTAACAACTTCGTGCGATAGCATAAGTTTGTTACCATACGACGCAGCTATGAAAACAACAATAAAGATTGAGCGAGGGGATGTGATCCGTCTTGTTCTTGGCGTGGTTGCGGTTGCGGGGGTTGTGACAACTGCCGCCGTATGTCCGGGACTGTTGAAGGTCGTCGTTGATGCTACGAGAGGAAGCTATCCCAGAACGAGTCTGAAGCGAGCGATTCACCGACTTGATAAGAAGGGCTGGTTTCTTGCGATTGAGGAAGGCAGGTCGATCAAGATCGTCTTATCGAAAAAGGGACGCGCGGCATGGATGGAATACGAAATGGGCACCAGGAAAATTGCAAAGCCAAGGAAATGGGATCAGAGATGGCGGCTCCTTATTTTTGACATTCCGGAGGCGAAAAAATTTTTGCGGGAAAAAATTCGCCGCGTGCTTCAGCAATGGGAGTTCGTGCGGCTTCAAGACAGCGTATGGATTTACCCTTATGAATGTAGCGACATCCTAGCTTTACTGCGGACCAAATACGGCGTCAGATCAGAAGCGCTGGCGTTGACCGTTGACCGTTTTGACAATGATCGCTGGCTCTGCCGGGAATTCTCGCTCGAAGGGTAACAAACTTATGCTATCGCACGAAGTTGTTACCTGTGGGAAAATGGTGCTCTGTTCGGTGTATTTTGTCTCCGTGTGACAAGGTCTATCGCGGATGGGTCACGGTTTGAACTTGAATTCGAGTTGTCATCATTGACATCCGTTGGTTTTTGTTCTATTCTTCCACCATAGCCACCACTCATGGTGAGCGAAAAAGGAGGGCTGTCGGATGAAGAGAGCAAAGAAAAAAGAAGGTGGAAGACTGCGAAAGTCGGAGTTGAGACAACCGCGTCTCGAGGAGCAGGTGATGCGTATGCGCTTCGGGGCGAGTTTGAGGGATGACGATCCGATAGAAGCCATCACGACCAGACATTCCAAGACGATGAAAGTAGTACAGAGTCTGGAAGCCAGGGCTCTCCGTCACGGCTTTAAGCGGCCTCACGGACATTGATCTTTCTTGGCAAGGTTCTTCACGGTCAGGAACATAAACCTGGCCGTATTTTTTTAAAAAAAAATACCCCGAACATTTTTAATGTCGGGGCAAGAAGAACAAAAAGGACTTGAATGCGCTAGCCGGCTACCTCGCGCGGGAGCACACAGGGGATGTGCTCTGACCTGCCGATGAGCAAGCCTGCGTCGGTGAGCGTGGCGGGCAAGCGGATCATGTCGCCGAGACCAAGGCATGGGAAGCTGGGCGCTTCCTCATCCGATACGACGAGCTCGATGATGGGATGACGACTCATTGCGCTCTCGATGAGCAGCACATGCGATCCATCCGGCAAACGCTCTGCCATCCGATCGAGCAGAGTCAACATTTGCGTACGACGCAAACGGGCTTCCGGCTCGAACCGCAGCCACCGCCCGACAATGGATCGATGGTTTCTATCCGTCATCTGGGCGATCGTTTCACACGAGCAGAAGGGCGCGCACCGAACATGCGTCAGCTCCTCTGTCACCACCTGATAAATACCCGGCTCCCTCAACACGTCTCTGACGACCCATGCGGCGTGCCCGGTATCCATGCCCGGCGCTTGCCGGATGGTGGCGAGTGGTACCTCACGCCCCGCAAAAGCCGTTGTCACGCCATGCCGAACTTGATGAACGCCGAGCTTGGTGAGCCCGCTTTCATCACTTTCCCCGGCCCGCAATCCCCAGACGATCATTTCCTTTTTTGTCATCCGCTCCCTCCGTTCAAACTACGCGGTTGAGTTTCAAGACGAAAGAAACACTATCCTAAAATAGCTCTTTTGTCAAATCTCTCAATAAAACTGTTTTTATCGCTCTATTTGTCCGATTTCTCCATGAATGTTAAACTTTATTCCATTATTCTTTTTTCTTTTCTTTATGTCTCATAAATCCATGGCGTTCGTTTTTATGGCGGGTCTCGCTTTGATGGGTGCCGGATGCGCTACCTCATCTCCCGCATCCGTATCCGGTCAACCGCCGGTCGCTAAAAAAACCGTTTCCAATACCTGCTCCTCTCCGTACTATCCTCTCTACGATGAATATGCCGTTACCTATCGAATAAACGCCAATGGAAGTCCATCTTCTTACACGTTGTCCGCCACCACGCTTTCGGCGACAAAAGTAAAGCTGAAGGCGAATTTCGGTTCTATTGTTACAGAACAAATTCTTAATTGTGCTGATGGTCATTTAACGGCGGAAGGATTCTTGGATCTTGCTTCTGCCACGCAAGGAAAAAATATTAAAACGGAAACAAAAAAGATGAGCGGAGAAGTCGCGCCAAAGGATATGAAGGTGGGTACGGAGTGGGAGACGGGATATGAAATCAGCATCAAGGGTACGGATATTGGCGATACTTCTTCAAAAATCGTCTCTAAAAACAAAGTCGTGAGCGAGGAGTCCGTGACGGTGCCGGCCGGAACTTTTACCGCTCTTAAGGTGAGTACGGTCACGGACATGGTGATGGAAATACCGGAGCTTGGATCCTTCCCCGTCAACGGGCTTACCTCCACCAGTTGGTATGTAAAAGACGTGGGGATGGTAAAGTCCGTGACGCATGGACTTTCGGCGGGTGAGGGCGATACCAGCGTAACGGAAGCGACAAAAGTTTCAAATCCATAAGTCCGATGCGCATTCTCATCCTCGGACTCGGACAGTACCCAAAAGGCAGTGGCGTGTCGTCGGCGTTGTATTTTGCGCGACGCGGGGATGAGGTGATAGTCGCAGATCCGTATTATACAAAGGCCATGGATAAAAATATCGCTCGCTTAAAAAAATTTAAGCTTGCGCGTTTTATTCTCGGCAAACACGCGACGAAAGAGGTGAAAAAGATGGATTTGATTCTTCGTCATCAGCGCATTCGTGATAACGAACCGGAACTTCGTGAGGCGCGCCGTTTGCGGATTCCGATTGAGACAGAACTTTCTCTTTTTCTTCGTCAATGTCCAGCGCGAGTTGTTGGAGTAACGGGTACGCGCGGCAAGAGTACGACGACCGCGTTGATTGCGGAGATGCTTCGGGTAGGGGCGAATCCACGCGTTCGCCCTCCGACCGAAGGGCAGACGCATGGGTCTGCCCCTACACATCCTCGCATCTGGCTCGGTGGAAATATTTTGGTGTCACCGCTCACGTTTTTATCGAAGATCAAACCTACGGACATCGTGGTGCTTGAAATCAGCAGTTTTCAGTTGGAGGGGTTGGGTGAGGCGCGTATTTCACCGCACGTTGCGGTGTGGACCAATCTGATGCGCGATCATCTCAACACATATCCATCGATGAAGGAGTATGCGGAAGCCAAGGCGCAAATTTTTCGTCACCAAAAATCACAGGACGTTGTTTTTTTTCCGAATGATCACCACTTTGATCAATACGCAAAGCAAGCACCGAGTCAGGCGTATCGTTTTGGGAAAAAGGGGAGTTTGGAAACGCGGTTGGTCAAGAGTGCAAAGCTCAAATTGCTCGGTGAGCACAATATCAAAAATGCCGAGGCTGCGGTGGCTGTGGCGTTATCATTTGGCATTGATCGAAAAGCGATCAAACGCGCGCTCGAATCGTTTTCCGGTTTGCCTGATCGTTTGGAAATAGTTGCCGTCAAAAAAGGAGTGCGCTACGTCAATGACACGACCGCGACGACTCCTGATGCGACCATCGCGGCCATCACAGCTTACAGGTTGCAGCTTACAGGTCACAGCTTGATTTATCTTATTTTCGGTGGGGCGGATAAGGAATTGAAGTTTGATGAGGTGGCGTGGATCATTAAACATGGGAAGATAAGCGTCACTCTTTTGCCCGGCACGGCGCGCGCCAAAATCATCAAAGCGTTTCGATCTGCTGGCGTTATCTATCAAGACGCGAAAGACTTGAAGTCCGCACTTCTTCTCATCCGTCAAAATCTTACATCCGGCGACATCGTTCTCCTGTCGCCGGGTTGCGCCAGTTTTGGATTATTCAAAAACGAATATGATCGCGGAGAAAAATTTAAGAAGTTATTGACGCATTTTTGAAAAAGAGGTAAGCTGTTTGCCGTTTATGGATAAACCGTCGCGTCAGAAAAGCATTTTATCCGGCTATCGAGCCATGGGCTTTGTGTGGGAAGTTTTGATCAGTATTGCCGTGCCTACCACGCTCTTCGCCCTCGGCGGTCGCTGGCTTGATCTCCGCTGGCACACATCGCCTTTGTTTCTTGGAACCGGTCTTCTCTTGTCGCTTGTGGTAGCGGGAGCGCTCGTGATCCATCAAGCCAAACGATTTACAGAAACTCTCCATGATTAACATCCCCGTCGCCGCGGAAACCGTTTTTTCTCTCGGGTCCCTTCCCGTGAGCAATACCCTCATCAATGCGTTTTTGGCTTTGATCGTTTTTTGTGTCGCCGGACTTTTGCTTCGCGGGAATCTCAAAGAAGTACCGAGCGGTTTACAGAATTTTGCGGAGATGATTTTGGAATTTTTGCTAACCTTTTTCGATCAAGTCACGGGAGATCGAGAAAAGTCCAAACGGTTCTTCCCGATCGCCGGAACTTTATTTTTGTTTATCCTGTTGTGTAATTGGATGGGGTTATTACCGGGAACCGGATCCATTGGCGTGTGGCATATTGTTCATGGCGAACGCGAACTTGTTCCGCTCTTGCGTTCCGCGAACAGCGATCTCAATCTCACGTTGGCCATGGCGCTCATTTCCGTTATTGGTGCCCATATCGTCGGGATTGTCACTCTCGGTTTTTGGACGCACGGCAACAAATTTATCCAGCTGGGCAGCTTATGGCAAGCGGTAAAAACCCTCAAACCTATCGCCATCTTGACAGCTTGCGTGGAGTTTCTCGTCGGGATCATTGAAATTTTCAGTGAGTTTGCTAAAATTGCGTCACTTTCCCTGCGATTGTTCGGCAACATTTTTGCCGGTGAAGTTCTTTTGACGGTCATTGCCGGATTGGTTGCCTATCTGGTGCCACTTCCGTTCATGGCCATTGAAATGATCGTCGGCATTGTGCAAGCAACCGTTTTTTCCATGCTGACACTCGTGTATCTCACCATGATGTCAAGCCAGCCGCATGGAGCGAAAGCGCATGATTAGGCATTAGGCGCTAGGCATTAGGCTTTAGGCTTTAGATAACTAGCTAAAGCCTAAAGCCTAAAGCCTAATGCCTAGCGCCTAACGCCTAGAGCCTTGGTCTTTATTCTTCATTCCTAATTCCTAATTCTTTATTCTTTCTTCATATGGACGCAGAATCTCTTCGTATTGTTATGAAAGGCGCGGCGATTGCCATTGGCGGTATTGCGCCGGCTTTTGCCATCGGCAAGATCGTGGCCAAGGCCATGGAATCCATCGGTCGCAATCCGGAAGCGACGGAAAAATTATTCGTTCCCATGCTTTTGGGCGCGGCCTTTGCCGAAGCCATCGCCATTTACGCGCTGGTAGTCGTATTTACGTTGTAGGAATTAGGCTTTAGCTTTTTAGCTTCTTAGCAAAATTATTTAGTTCTCTCCCTAAGAAGCTACCAGCTAAAGCCTAAGAAGCTATCCTTATGTCTGACGGCGTTCTTCAATCTCTTGGCATCAACGGCAAATTATTTTTTGCCCAGTTGGTGAATTTTGCGATCGTGATGATCGTTGTCTGGAAGTGGGTGTATCAGCCGCTTCTGAAGGCCATGGATAAGCGGCAAAAAAAGATCGGTGATGGATTGCTTTACGCGGAACAGGCAAAGCAAGAACTCGCCGAGGCGCAACACGCGCAAGAGTTGTTGTTAAAAAAAGCGCGACAAGAAGCTCAAGGCCTGATACGATCCGCGGAAGAACAGGGAAAAAAGGATCGTCAGGAATTGATCATAAAAACTCAAAACGATCTGGAGCGCATGATGGTCGAAAATAAGGCGCGTCTTGATCAAGAAGAACGCGCGATGATGCTGGCGGTAAAAAAACAATCAGCTGATTTGATCGTTCAGGCTTTGGAAAAGATTCTTCCGTCCGTATTGGATGATCGAACAAAACGCGCTTCCCTCGAAAAAACGATGAACGAACTCGTATGATCCTTCGACCAGCTCAGGATTATAGTGAGTTTATCGAACTATGAAGATCACAACGTTGTGGTTTGATGATGTGGTAAGAGCTTTTTTGGCGGAAATTCCATCTGTTGAGGCGCAGGATGAGGCTCTCTCAAAACTCGAACGGTTGGAACGGGTGTTTCAACACGACGCGCGGATGAGAGACGGATTCCTGAACGCGAGTTATCCGCTTCCAACGCGCGCTCGATCATTACAACGGGTTTTGGAAAAATATGACTTTTCATCGACCGTTATTCATCTTGTTCTTCTCTTCATGCGCGAACAAAAACTTTCTCAACTGGGTGTGTTCATCGCGCGTCTCAAAAAAATGCGGGACGAGCTCGGACTGGCGCGACAGGTGGATCTGCTCTCGGCGGAATCGTTTTCGGAGGCGGCGCGTCAAAAATTGCATGACGTTTTGGAAAAGAAGTGGAAAACGCATGTACGTCTGGAAGAACGAACGGATCCAACGCTCCTCGGCGGATTTGAGCTTCGAACCGACGGTTGGCATTTTGATGCTTCCATAAAAGGAAAATTTCAAAGACTGAAAATGGCTTTAATTGCTGAAACCCTATGACGAGTGAACACAAAAAAACTTCTTCTCCCGCGGTTGATCAGCTGCTTGAGTCTTTGCGCGAGAGTTTGCGCGAGTTTTCCCCTTCGGCGGAACAGGCGGACACGGGAACGGTGTCGGAGGTCGGAGACGGCATTGCCGCGGTTCGCGGATTACGTCATGCGCGCAGCATGGAAATGTTAAAATTCGAGCATGGCGCGATCGGCGTGGCGTTGAATCTGGAAGAAGATCAGGTGGGGGTTATGTTGTTGAGCCATTTACAGAATGTCATGGCCGGTGAGCGCGTGGAGGGCACGGGAAAACTTTTGAGCGTTCCGGTGGGGAAAGCGATCATCGGTCGCGTGGTCAATCCGCTCGGTCAGGCGGTGGACGGAAAAGGACCGATCAAAACGGAAAAAGAATATCCGGTCGAAAAAGTCGCGCCGGGAGTCATGACGCGTGAACCGGTAAATGTTCCGCTCATGACCGGCATCAAAGCCGTGGATTCCATGATTCCCATCGGTCGCGGTCAGCGTGAATTGATCATCGGCGATCGTCAAGTTGGAAAAACGGCCATCGCTCTTGACACCATCATCAATCAAAAAGGGCAGGAGGTGATTTGTCTTTACGTGGCCATCGGTCAAAAAGCCTCCAAGGTGGCAAAAATCGTGTCAAAATTGGAAGAAGCCGGAGCCATGGAGTATTCGATCGTGGTCACGGCCAACGCTTCTGATCCGGCCTCGCTGCAATTTATCGCGCCCTATGCCGGTTGTGCTATCGGCGAATTTTTTATGGATCAAGGCAAAGATGTCCTTGTGGTCTATGACGACCTTTCCAAACACGCTTGGTCCTATCGAGAAGTTTCTTTGCTCTTACGTCGTCCGCCGGGTCGAGAAGCGTATCCCGGAGATGTTTTTTATCTTCACTCACGGTTACTCGAACGTGCCGCGCGCGTGAACAAAGAAAACGGCGGGGGATCTTTAACGGCGCTCCCTATCATCGAAACGCAATCCGGCGACGTGTCCGCCTACATTCCCACCAACGTGATTTCCATCACCGATGGTCAGATTTATTTGGAGAGCGATCTTTTTTATCGCGGCATTCGTCCGGCGTTGAATGTCGGCTTATCCGTATCCCGCGTAGGCGGGGCGGCGCAAACCAAAGCGATGAAAAAAGTGGCGGGTCCTTTGCGTCTGGATTTGGCGCAGTTTCGGGAATTGGAAGCGTTCGCGCAATTTGCCACGGATCTTGATGAAAATACAAAAAAGCAAATCGATCGCGGACGTCGCGTGGTCGAGATTTTGAAACAGCCGCAATATGCGCCGATCGGCATGGAAAATCAGGTGGCGGTTTTATACGCGGCGACAAAAGGGTTCATCGATCAAGTTCCTGTTGATCAGGTACGCGCATGGGAGGATGGATTCCACGCCTTCTTACGTCAAAAATATCAAAAGTTGTTGGATCGCTTGCGCGAAAAAAAGGTTTTAGAACCGGAAATGGAAGAGAGCTTAAAACAAGCGATAGAAGAGTGGAATAAAAATTTTGATCGCAAGCTAGAGCCTAGCGCCTAAAGCCTAGCGCCTATTTTTCCTATGGCTATACCAACCAGACTTATCAAACGACGGATCAAATCTATCCGCTCAACGGGAAAGATTATGAAAGCCATGGAACTGGTGGCGGCTTCGAAGATGCGACGAGCCACGCAGTTGGCGTTGGGAACAAGGCCCTATTCGCAGTTGATTGGAGAGCTGACAGAACGCGTGCGACGGTTGGTTGATTCGACACAACATCCATTACTGGGAGGGCACAGGTTACGGGTCACAGGTCACAGGTCACAGGTCACAGGTTACAGGTTACATTGTTTTTGTTGGTGGCTTCTGATCGTGGATTGTGTGGGGGGTTTAACGGTCAGATTGTGAAAAAAGCTTTGGAATTTTTGCGTCGTCGTCCGGAAGACGAGGTACGCGTGGTAACGGTTGGACGCCGCGCGGAACAGGCGGTCAAACGAGCCGGCTACGCGCTTTACGCTTCGTTTGAGTCTATGGCCAACGCCCCTTCATTTGAACGCGCTCACCCCATCGGCGACCTGTTGTATAAAGAATTTATGGCAGGATCCATTGATCGGGTTTTTGTGGGTTATACGCAATTCAAGAGCGCGCTCACTCAAATTCCAACCGTTTTTCAATTGTTGCCTCTCATACCGGAGGAAGAATTATCAAAGAATCAAATAGAGGAAGACTCTCATATCTCTTATCTCGTATCTCAATTCTCTTCCCTATGGGAGCCATCACCCAATCAAGTGCTTGATCAGCTTTTGCCGCGGGCTATTGAGATGACCGTGTATCAATCCTTTTTGGAATCTGCGGCATCGGAGCAAAGCGCGCGCATGTTGGCGATGAAGAGCGCCGGTGATGCCGCGTCGGATATGTTGGATGATCTCACGTTTAGTTTGAATCAAGCGCGCCAAAGTTCCATCACGCGGGAAATCTCGGAAATTTCCGCGGGGAAAGCGGCGATAGAGTAGGCCCCAGGCATTAGGCATTAGGCATTAGGCATTAGGCTCTAGCTAGCGCCTAGAAACTAGAGCCTAGCGCCTAGAGCCTAGCGCCTAATCATAAAAACATATGACACAAAAAGAACATGTGACGGTCAAAACAGCGCACGGGAAAATCACCCAAATCATCGGGCCGGTGATTGATGTAAAGTTTGAAGGGGAGATGCCCGCGCTTTTGACGGCGCTCACCGTCGAACGACAAAGTGGTTCGGCAGGCTCACTACTGACGCTGGAAGTTCAGCAACATTTGCCGGGCTCACAAGTTCGAACGATCGCGATGTCTTCGACCGACGGGCTTACGCGGGGCATGGAAGTCAAAAATACCGGAGCTCCGATTTCAGTCGCGGTTGGAAAGGAAACTTTGGGTCGGATGTTTAACGTGACCGGTGAAGTGATTGATGGGAAAGGTGAGGTTAAAGCGAAAAAATATTATCCGATTCACCGTCCATCGCCGGGTTTTGATCAGCAATCAACCAAAACGGAAATTTTGGAAACCGGCATTAAAGTCATTGATCTGATCTGTCCGTTCGTCAAAGGCGGCAAGGTCGGTTTGTTCGGCGGCGCCGGCGTGGGCAAAACCGTCATTATCATGGAATTGATCCGCAACATCGCGACGGAGCACGGAGGATTTTCTGTGTTCGCCGGAGTGGGCGAGCGTTCGCGTGAGGGAAATGATCTGTATCGTGAAATGACGGAGTCCGGCGTGCTTGATAAAACCACGCTCGTGTTTGGACAGATGAACGAACCGCCCGGAGCTCGCGCGCGCGTGGCGTTGACGGGGCTTGCCATGGCGGAATATTTTCGTGATGAGGAACGCCAGGACGTGCTCTTGTTCATCGACAACATTTTTCGTTTCACGCAAGCAGGATCAGAACTTTCCGCGCTTCTTGGCCGCATTCCGTCTGCCGTGGGATATCAACCGACGCTTGCCACGGAAATGGGCGCGTTGCAAGAACGTATTACGTCCACAAAAAATGGCTCCATCACCTCGGTGCAAGCGGTCTATGTGCCGGCAGATGACTTGACCGATCCCGCGCCGGCCACAACGTTCGCGCATTTGGATTCGACGGTCGTGCTGGCGCGATCCCTCGCCGAACTTGGTATTTATCCGGCGGTTGATCCGTTGGATTCAACTTCCACGATTGTGGATCCGTTGATTATCGGCGAACGCCACTATCGAGTCACGCGCGGCGTGCAATTGGTGTTGCAACGGTACAAAGATTTGCAAGACATCATCGCGATTTTAGGGATGGAAGAATTGAGCGATGAGGATAAACAAACGGTTACGCGCGCTCGAAAGATTCAAAAATTTCTCTCGCAGCCGTTTCACGTCGCGGAAGTTTTTACCGGCAATCCAGGCAAGTACGTTCCCCTTGAAGAAACGATTCGCGGATTTGAAGAAATTCTCGCCGGAAAACACGACGACAAACCGGAGCAGGCGTTTTATATGAAGGGGGGAATAGAAGAAGTTACAAAGTAGACATTCGACATTAGTCATTAGACATTCGGCCAGACTAATTACTAATGTCTAATAATCAATGTCTGGTTATAACTATGATCCATTTTTGTCTGGTCACTCCTGATCGCGTCTTGGCAGACGAGGAAGTCTTGTCGATTTCTCTCCCAACGGTTGAGGGAGAGTTGACGATCTTGCCTCATCACGCGGAGTTGACGGCGTTGCTTGTGCCGGGAATTATCAAAATAAAAAAATCCGGCAAAAACGTGGAAGAAGAGGTGGCTGTGTCCGGCGGTTTTATCCATGTCACGAAAGATCGTCAAGCAATAGTGCTCGCGGATACGGCGGAGCGAGGTCATGAATTGGAAATCTCCGTGATGGAAGAGGCAAAAAAACGCGCGCAAGAGGTGATGCGTCAAGCGGTCACAAAAGATGATGTATCATTTGCCGCCGCAGCCGCGGCGCTGGAACGAGAACTGGCGCGATATAAAGTGGCAAGCAGACATCATCACGGACACAAAAAAAATCCCGCCGGAGTTGGGCAGGATGGCTAGAAGATACGGAAGGCGTCAAACAGGCGGCGAAGGGGGTTGGGCAGAAAAGAGATGGCACGTTGCCGGAGAAGGTGAAACATGGCTGCGGCGATCACTTTTTCCATCTGATACATCTCTTTTCTCGTCAGATGAAGGAGAACGATCATGTTTTGACCGGTGCCGATCAGGATTGGCTCCGGAAAAAACATGTCCAGTTGAGCCCCCATGATTTGACGCAAAACATTCGTTATCTCTCGGAGAGAAACATCCGTTGACGTGTAATCCTTGCCTGACCTCACGTAAAAAACGGTGGCGTCACGTCCATGCGAAGGCACGATGATCTCGAACCAGTACCTAGCCGGCTTTTCGTCCCCAAGAGGGAGACTCCACCTTCCGCGTTCTCGACCCATCTGTTTTCTCCTCCAAAAAAGTTGTATCGTTCACTTCATCAAAATCACGCGAAGTTGTCAAACGTATGCCAAACGTATTCGGGATTTCCATTGAAGGTTGTTCGGTCAAAACGATGATGGATCGTTTGCGCGATAAACCATCGCCCTTTTGGATAGTCACGGCCAATCCGGAAATTTTATTGGAAGCGCGGCGCGATCCCTCTTATGCCAACGTCCTTCGTCAAGCCGATCTACGATCCGTAGATGGGTTTGGATTATGGTTGCTTTTACGGTTGTTCGGTTTTGATGTGACGCGCGTAACCGGCATTGATCTGGCTATGGAACTGATACGATTTGCGCATGATCGTCAATGGCGCGTGGGTTTGATCGGCGGAGGAGGTTCTATCGCAGAAAAAGCGGCGCAAGAAATCAAGAAGCGCTATCCCGCGTTGATCATCATGGCCGAAAACGGTGGAGCCGTTGATCTCCGCGGCGAGGATGATCAAAAAGGCGAAGAGGCTCGTCATCGTTTGACGTTATTTGATCCGCAAGTGTTGTTGGTCGCTTTTGGCCATCCAAAACAAGAAAGCTGGATTGCCAAACACAAAAACGCATTTCCAAATTTAAAAGTGGTGATCGGCGTGGGCGGCGCGTTTGATGTGTGGGCGGGAAAGAGCAAACGCGCCCCGACGCTTTTTCGTCAACTCGGCTTTGAATGGTTGTGGCGACTCATCAAAGAACCGCGTCGAATCAAACGTATCTGGAATGCGGTCATCGTATTTCCCATCCGTTTTATTCTAGATCAACTCACGTGAGAGTGTGGTAGCAGCTGTCATTCTGAACGTAATTCGATGGAGTGAAGAATCTTCGGTTCCGATCGGTCGAAGATCCTTCGTTTCGTCGGACTTCACTCAGGATGACAGATGGCTCACGCAGCAAGCTGCGGCTAAAAGAGAATAAAAAATACCCGAGCATCAAGCGTATTTTTTTGCAAGTATTGATCACTCAACCTCCAGTATCCACAACCCCTGTTTTCCATCTTTTTCTCCGGCGACATAAAGCGTTTTATCGAGCATGGTCATGTCGTTGATACGGGTAAAATGCGCGAGCGGGGTAACCTGTCGTCCATTTTGATCGTTGATTTCGAGAGCGAAAATTTCGTTTTGTGTGGCAACGAAAATTGAGCTGCCGCTTGGGTGCCAGACCGTTTGTACGAGCGGCTCGCTTTGTCGCCAGAGGAGTGTGGGGCTGTCGCCGAGCGACCACAACCATATCTCGCTTTGGTTCATCATGAGGGCGATCGGTCGCTTGGCTTTTGAGAGCCATCGCGGATCATCGCCGTTGGCTTGACCGGCATACAGTTCATCATTATTTTTTTGCGTGTTGACCGCTAACCAACGATCCTGATCTCGAAAGAGAAGATAGGGTTTTTGTATTTGGGCTATGCGCCAATGTCCGGCGGGCAAAGAGAAGCGGCGATTGAAAAAGCTGTTTCTTAAAATAACGTTGGAAGTTCCGGTCGTGGTTTGCAGGGTAAAATTGTTTTCTTTGTCCACGACCAATGGTTCAAGAAGTTCATGCGTGAGCTTGCCGGTTCGCGGCTGAAGACGAATGATGGTTCGATCGCGAATAGTGATCAGATCATCGTGAGACCAGCGATAGGTTCCCGAAGGGAGAGCTTCCAGAGAAAGCTGTGGACGATCCACATTGATCCACCAAACTTTTTCCAGTATGCGATCGCTCGAGAAAAAAAGGGCCTGTCCATCTTCCTTCCAATGGATATCGGATGGCACAGATGACGGTTCAGGGAAGCGAATCGGCTCCATACTCCACAGAGTTTTTGGCATCAACATCTGGAATAATGTTGAGCTGGCTGATCGGAGAAGCAGGGCGATTTTTTCTTGAGTCGGATCGGCTTGGCTCGCGCGTATATCTCCGAAGATGTCGGGATACGGCTGCGTGTTTTGCCACAACCAAACATCATTGGTAAAGGTGACCTGTTCCGGTCGAATGTCCAAATTTTTTTGCCATGGATGATAGCCATGCTTGGTGATACGGATCGTGTGCCGGCCGGGCGACAGGTTTTGAAAACTGATGGGAGTTTTTTCCCCCGTGTCACGATCATCAATCAAAACCGAGGCGCCTTTCGGATTTGAATCAACCAGGAGAGTGCCGTTCCGTTCGATTTTGGCTTTCTTGAGATTGTAACGATATCCGGCCGTATAAAAGATGAGGAGGGGGGCGATGATGATAAAAATGGCGAGATACAACCATGGCAAGATGCGACGGTAAAAAGGGATGGTTGGCATAGACGTAAAGATAGGATACACTCTGTGGGAGGAAGTAAGAAGTAAGAAGCAAGAATCAAGAAGCAAGAATAAGGAATGATAATGAGGAGATGGTTTTTTATTCCTAATTCTTGCTTCCTCCCATATGCGCATGATTATTCAAGGAGGGCATCGTTTAACCGGCCGGGTACCCATTTTTGGTTCAAAAAATGCTATCGGTCCGTTGATTGCCTCGTCCATCATCATCAAAGGGCCGGTGCGATTAAAAAATGTTCCGCACATTCTTGATGTGGTGCGTCTTTTGGAGATCTTGCAAAAAATGGGAGCCGTGGTGAGCTGGATCAATCCACACGAGCTCGAGATTGATACGCGGGACATTGATCCGGTCAAGGTGGATAAAAAAACGATGAAGCAAATTCGTTTTTCCATTTTGTTGTTGGGACCCATGTTGGCGCGTTTCAAAAAAATGATCGTTCCGGAACCGGGTGGCGACATCATCGGCAAACGGCCGATTGACACGCATCTCTTCGCGCTTAAGGCTCTCGGGGCATCCGTGGAATCGGATGATGATCGCGGCGGATTGCACTTGGAGGCCAAAAAATTGGTGGGCGGTTACATCGTATTGCCGGAATTCAGCGTAACGGCAACGGAAAATTTGATCATGGCCGCGGTCGTGGCTCACGGTCATACGTCGATTCGACTGGCCGCCGCAGAACCGCATGTACAAGAGTTGTGTCGTTTTCTCAATGCGGCCGGCGCAAAAATCAAGGGAATTGGAACTCACGATCTGGAAATTACCGGTGTGGTCGCCTTACACGCGCCAAAAAAAGCTTGGAAGGTGATTCCCGATACGATTGAAATCGGAACATTCGCGGTTGCCGCGGCCGTGACCCACGGCACCATCGAAATGTCTCCGGTAATTCCGGAACATCTTGATGCTCTTCGTTTTGTGTTAACATCCATCGGCGTCAAACAAGAATTGGATGGAACGTGTTTTCGCGTACAGGGAGGCGGTCGGATGAACGCGTTCAAATTGCAGACCATGATTTATCCGGGATTTCCTACGGATTTACAGGCCCCGTTCGGTTTGCTCGCAACGCAATGTCACGGCGTTTCGTTGATTCATGATCCGTTATTCGAAGCGCGCCTTGGGTATCTTCACGAATTGATCAAGATGGGGGCGAACGCGATCATCGCGGATCCGCATCGCGCCGTTATAAGCGGACCCACCTCTTTGCGAGGAACGGAAATTCGCAGCTTAGACATTCGCGCCGGGGTCACGATGGTGTTGGCCGGTTTAGCGGCTCAAGGCGAGACGATTATTCATGACGCGGAAATGGTGGATCGCGGGTATGAAGATTTGGATGGTCGTTTGCGTTCGTTGGGGGCGGAAATTGTTTGTCTTGAAAAAAACGAATAATAGTGAGCTTGTCGAACTATGAAAAATTTTTTCCGTCGAGAAATCATTATTTCGCTCGTCATCGCGATTATTGTTGGATTTGTCGGTGGGAGTTATGTGGAGCAGTATCGGGTCGGACGATCATCGCTAGTCACCGGTCAGGTTCCGGAGGAAATAAGAATTATCGGTTTAGGACAGTCAGCTCCGGCCGGTCGTTTGCCGGATGAGGTGGATTTTAAGCAATTTTGGGATGCGTGGCAGCTTTTGAAAGATAAATATTATGAGCAACCGGTAAAGGACAAGTCTCTGTTTTATGGCGCCATGGCCGGACTCGCGGCAAGCCTTGGAGATCCCTACACAAATTATTTTGAACCAAAAATCGCGCAAGATTTTCAACAATCTTTATCCGGAAAATTTGAGGGGATTGGCGCGGAGATCGCCATTAAGGAAGAACAGTTGCAAATAGTCTCGGCACTTCCGGATACGCCGGCGGAGCGAGCCGGACTTTTACCGAAAGATGTTATTGCTAAAATTGACGGGCAGGATACGGCCGGCATGAGTACGGAAAAAGCCGTGAGTTTGATTCGAGGACCAAAGGGCACCAAGGTGACACTCTCAATTTTTCGTCAAGCCCTCAAGAAACCGCCGTTTGATGTGACGTTGATTCGTGATGAGATTCGCATCAAAAGCGTTAAGTGGAAGATGTTGCCGGGTTCGATCGCATACATCGAAGTGACTCATTTTAACGGAGATACAAAAGCCGGTTTTCACGAGGCGGTGCAAAGTTCGTTACGCAAAGGGTTAAAGGGGATTGTGTTGGATTTACGTAACAACCCCGGAGGTTATTTGGAGACATCTTTATCCATGACCGGAGCATGGGTTGGCGATCAGGTGGTGGTCAAAGAGCGTCGGCAAGGAAAAATCGTGGAAACATTGCACGGAACGGGTCGCGCGTGGTTTGCCGGTATTCCCACCATGGTGTTAGTCAATCCCGGTTCGGCCAGCGCCTCGGAAATTGTAGCCGGCGCGCTGCAAGATCATCATCAAGCCACGATCATCGGTCAAAAAACGTTTGGAAAAGGGTCGGTTCAGGATTATGTGAATTTTACCGACGGATCGGGAATTAAAATCACCGTCGCGGAGTGGGTAACGCCGAATGAACGAACGATTAACAAAACCGGTCTCGATCCAGACGTTCTCGTCGATCGTACGCCGGAAGATTATGCCGCCAAACGCGATCCACAACTCGATCGAGCCGTCGCCATCCTCAACGGAACCGCGACGTCCACCGCATCGACAACATCCACCCGTCCATAAAAACGGACGCGTGCGTCACGAAATTTCCGCCGGCGGCATTATCTATCGCCGACGAGGAGTTCATATTGAAATTTTTTTCATCAAAGATCCGTATGGTCGATGGACATTCCCCAAAGGACACCAGGAATCGGGTGAGACGCTGATCGAAACCGCGATCCGTGAAATTGAAGAAGAAACCGGCTTAAGTCATCTGCGTTTTATCGCGCCGATCGGCCGCACCTCCTTTCATTTTCGACAAAAGGGCCATCTCATTCAAAAAGCCGTACACTTTTTTTTGTTCGAAGCGTTACCTACGGCGCAGGAAAAGATGACCGGTGAAGGCGCCATTTGGGAAGCATCATGGATCAGAGCACATCAAGCCTTTTCCATGAGCGGCTATCGCAATCTCGATCGCTTACTATCAAAAGCGCTGCGTTTGATCGCGGAGCAGGGGAGAAGGATGATGAGGAAGAGATGAAGGGCGTTTGGATTCGACATTCGAGTTTATTTTTGGTAATATAAAACCCATGCGTTTGCGATTTTTGGGATTGATGGGATTGTGTTTATGCGGGCTTGTGCCTCACCTTGTGTTTGCGCAAGAGACGACGTCCACGGAAGCGATAAACATCGCGGCGCCGTTGATTTTACAGATGGCTGACGGGTCGTTTTATCATCCGACTTCCGGTTTTATGGCTCCGACGCGAGAAGAATTGTTGAACAAACTGGGAATATCTCATACGACGACAAGTACAGCCACGACTTCCACCGCCCCAATCACCGCGGCCATCGATTCTTCTTCGACCGCACCGCTCATGGCCAATCAATTTCCTTTAAAGCAGGCGATTGAGCGGGCGCAAACATTATTAGGTGAACAAAAAAAATCTCAAACACCGCCATTGAAGGTGACGCTTGCTATTTGGCAACCTGATACGGACGCGATTGAATTTAAGGAATTTCCTTTTCAAAAAAAAATGAACTTGTTAGAGCAGGAAAAAATATTACTGGCTTCGTGGGTTCCTTTGGATCAAGGGGTGGTGGTTGCTCTGACGTATCCACTCGTAAAAACGGTCGCCGTGTCAAAAAAGCGTTCAAAAACGTCGGTTGAATATGTTGTGTACACGCCCTATGCCAAAGCCTTGCATACGGACTCGATGGTGGCGTGGGGAAAACAGGTGTTGGATGATTACATCAAAAGCGCGTATGAAGAACTTCGACAAAGCGGTGTTCACTCGCGAGCTTTTCCCGATCGTTTGATGGCTGACGTGATTGATCCGGCTTTGGTAAAATCCATTATCATGATCGAGCATCTGGACAATCGTTCATTGACGGAAAAAAACGCTCTCGCCCTCGAACCGTTTTTTGTGACCCTGGCGGCCAACGAAGAACGCGCCTACGCGTATGCCCGTTCTCGCGTCGGCGCCGCGGGGTTGGCGCAATTTATGCCGGCGACGTATCGGTTGTTGGCGCGTCGTAGCGACGTTGATCTGGAAAAAGATTTTACGGAAGGAACACGGAACGCGCCGACGGCGATCAAGGCGCAGGTGGTGTATCTTGATGCTGCTCTGGCCGAGTTTTCCCCATCACTGCGAGTCGGGGAGATCAACGAATATTTGGCGGCCGCTTATAACGCGGGGACGGCTCGCGTGCGTCGCGCGATTGCCGCTTGGGGCGATGATTGGTCGGAATCGCGATCAAACCACTTACAGAGTCTCAAACAACAACATCGCGCATTGGATCAGTCCATCGCGAGCATAAAAGCAAAGATCAAAAAAGCGAAAAATGCTACGGTGTTAAAACCGTTAAAACAGCAAATCAAATCCGTTCAAAAAGAACATGATCGGGTCGCGACTCAAGAAGTCAGAGACAAAAAAGCGTCATTACCGAGCGAAACGGTATTTTATGTCAAGAAGTATCGCCAAGTCGAGCCGCTCATCAAAGAAACGCAAGCGGTTATTATGGAAACCAGTCAAAAACAATAACGCGTATGTTGATGACCAATGAAAATATTCGGCTTTTTCCGCATGATCGGATATTTGCCAAAACGATTCTGCGCTTGATTCCAAGCGCGATCCATCCGAATCATGTAACGATCGTGCGATTTTTATTAACGCCGTTCACCTTATACTTTTTGTGGATCGAAGATTGGCCGGTGGCTCTTGTTTTTTTTCTCGTTGCCGCTTTGACGGATGCGATCGATGGGTCATTGGCGCGCGTACGCAAACAGATCACCTTGTGGGGGACCATCGCCGATCCCATCGCCGATAAGTTTTTGATAGGCACGGTGGTCGTGCTCTTTGTCGCGCGCGAAGTCAATCTCATTTTTGCGGGAGTGATCGTTTTGATTGAATTGTTGATTGTCGGCAGCGCCATTATTCGTCAACGACGAGGCCAATACAGTTCCGCGAATAATTACGGCAAGCTCAAAATGCTGTTTCAGGTGATTGGCGTCGCTCTTTTGCTCCTCGCAAAGCTTCTCGGTTTTCAACTTGTGGTTCCGTTTGCCGTCGGTACTTTTGCCGTCGCCATTATTTTTGCCATCGTGTCACTTTTGACGTATGGGATATAAAAATAGAATAAAGTAATGCGTAAAGCGTAATGAGTAATGCGAATAAAGTAATGCGTAATGAGCTTGACCCACACTTTACATTACCCATTACTCATTACTCATTACTCATTACGCATCACCTCCTCCATGTTCCATCATCTAAAAAAATTCATTCCAGCTTCGTGGTTGCGCGCTTACCATTATTTTCTCGCGCGACTGGCGGCTGTTTGGTATGGACATCCGTCACGGCGGTTGATTGTGATCGGTGTGACCGGTACAAACGGCAAAACGACCACCGCGTATTTGATTGCCAAGGCATTGGAATCGTCGGAGACAAAAACCGGTTGCACCACGTCCGCAATTTTTAAGATCGGGGAGCGCGAATGGTTGAATGATACCAAGATGACGATGCCCGGCCGGTTTTTTTTGCAAAAAATGTTGCGTCAAATGGTCGATGCCGGTTGTCGTTACGCGGTGATCGAAACGTCCTCGCAAGGATTGATTCAGTCGCGTCACATCGGCATCAAGTACGACATTGGCGTGTTCACCAATCTCACACCGGAACATCTGGAAGCGCATGGTGGGTTTGAAAACTATAAACGCGCCAAACGTATTTTGTTTGAGTCTGTTCCGACGGCCGTCATCAACGCCGACAGTCCGTACGGGACGTATTATGCGCAAACGCCGGGCTTGAAGCGTATTGTGTGGTTTGGGGTTGAAGCGCTGTCGGTCAAGGACATCAAGCTCTCCGAACATGGTTCAACTTTTCGCGTACAAAACGTGGAAGTATCCTTGTCTTTGCCCGGGCGATATAATGTGGAGAACGCGCTTGCGGCTCTTGCAACGAGCGTCGCTTGCGGGATTGATTTTACGCAAGCGGCCGCGCGCTTGGCATCGGTCAAACAAATTCCCGGACGAATGGAACGCGTGAACGAGGGGCAGCCGTGGACCGTGATCGTTGATTACGCGCCCGAACCGGAATCGTTGCGCCAGATGTATCAAGCATTGACGTTGATTCCCCATGCTCGCATCATTCATGTTCTGGGCTCGTGTGGCGGCGGACGCGATCAGCTGCGTCGTCCCATTCTCGGTCAACTCGCGGCGCAAAACGCGGATGTGGTGATTGTGACCAACGAGGATCCGTATGATGAGGATCCGGAAAAAATTATCGATCAAGTGCTGGAAGGCGCCGTCGCCGCCGGAAAAATTTTAGGGCAAACGGCGTATCGGATCATCGATCGACGACAGGCAATTTTCAAAGCCATGGAATTGGCAGAGTCGAATGATTTGGTCGTGATGACCGGCAAAGGAAGTGAAACATGGATCTGCGGGCCCCACGGATCAAAAACTCCATGGGATGAGAGGGAAGTGGCGAGGGAGGGAATTCGAAAAAGAATGAGTAATGTGTAACGCGTAATGCGTCCATCCCTCATTCCTTTTTACTCATTACTCATTACTCATTTTTCATGTCCCCATTCAAATCACTACATCTGAAAGAAGGGGAGCGCGTGGAGGCGGTGGTGCGCAAGCACGGCATCACGCTTTTACCCGGTTTATTTTCCGCGGCTTTTTTGATTGTCACCCCTTTCTTTTTTCTTTTTCCCATTCTTCAGCTTGGTCTGCTTGGAAAAATTTTCTTAGTGGCGTGTGAGATCGCCGGATGTTGGTTTGCCGTTCGAAGTTTTTTGATCTGGAATTTTGACGTGTTGATCGTGACCGGAGAGCGCTTGATACGGATCGAGCAACAAGGAATTTGGAAACGCCGCAGGCAAGAGATTCCTTTGAGTCTGATTCGGGATATCGGATGCGAACGTTCCGGATTGATCGAAATTTTTTGGCCGATCGGCACGTTGTGGGTTCGGACAAGTGTTGACGCGCCGCGTCTCGCCGCCACGCGCATTCCTCATCCGGAAGATTGGCAGCGGTATATTAATGCATTGCGAGAAAAACAACAGGAAAAAATTGTATGAAACAGGAACCCAATTCTTCCGGCACTTGGCGTTTTCTTCGATGGCCTTTGTTTATGGCGTTCACGGTCATACTCTTTTTGGTGATCGGCATTTCGACCGCGCGGGAAACCTATCGCGCTCGGCAAGTGAATAGAGAAACTCAAGGGCTGCAAACACAGGTGGAGGAACTGGAAACAAAACAGATGCATCTCATTGAGACCATCCAACGTTTAAGTTCCGACGATGATTTGGACAAACAAGCGCGCGCTCGACTGGGTTTGCGAAAGCCGGGTGAGCGAGTGATCGTTCTACCGGAAGCAAACGGTCGCACGGCCGGAAGTCAAGACTCGCAAGGATCTTCCACGTCTTCATCCGAGCCAACATTGTCTAATCCTCAAAAATGGTTCCGCTATTTTTTCCCTCGTTAAAATTATGGCTGTATTTATTGGTGTTTTTTAAGTTTTTCACTTATCCACAATTTTGTGGATAAGTACCCCTTGACGCGTTATTTTATCAGATATAAATTGTATAAACTTCAAGCAGCACCTTCACACAGCGTAACACCCGAAGGCGATCAGCAGAGTGGCTTCGGCACGGGTCGAGAAATCGGCACGAGTCAAAATAAGAGTGGAAAAGGCGCGTTCCTGTCCACTCCCAACACAAAGCTGACAACATAGTCGGGTGTTCAGATCAGTCAGAGAGGAGTAAGGGAACAGCTCGAAGAGAAAGATCAGCCGCAAGGCGAAGTCAATCTCGGCGAGTTTCCCCCCATCGAAGCCAGAAGGCTCAAGTCGAAAGACTGAAAGCTGGAAAGCCAAGGTGCTTTTCAAAGACTGATCAAGATCATGTGTCACGGGAGTCACCAGGACACATGATCAACCACGAGCAGGGAGGGATGATTGAGAGTCGAAAGACTCAAAATCAAAACTTCTCATCATCTGCATGAACCCTTAAAAGTTTGCGTAGAAGATGGAACCGCAAGGTTCAGCGCGTGGTAAGGCAGGGGGATCGATTCGTCGGTCACCTTGGGGAGAACCTGCCCTTCGAGGGCAACATGAGATACGCTCGCGTGTCTCATGGGAACTTCCGCCGCGGCCTCTCCCGCGGTCGAATGAAGCCAAACCTATGGCACAGGTAGCGGAAGATCGGAACGGGTTCAAATCCGATTCGATCCAAGCAGCCTTGCTGGAGGCGGTGGAATTCGATCGTGGGGAGGCTAAGGTCCTTCTCTCTTCTTCTCGATAAGCCGTTTGGGACCTCCCATCGGCTTATTTTTATTTCTGTATGATCAAAACCCCATGATTAAGGGGGCAGGGTTTCGGAGATTTACCCTCTCAAAAATTCCGCGACTCCATCTTTGCGTCTGGCCATGCGTTGGGCGGCGATCGCAAAATCGTGCGCGTCGTCATGCGCCATGCCTTGAATCATCCGCTCACGTTCGTGAAGCGCGTGGATCAACCAATATTTCCATTCTTTCGGATCAATGTTCGTATCAATCCAAATTTCTTTTTTTGGAATCGATGCGTCAACAAGATGATGACTGGCCAGCAAAAAATAGGGATCAAGGGCTCGGCGTACCGAGGCACCGTCAACATAGCGAATCGTGAGATCGCCTTTTTGGACGCTCTTTGTAACCACAATTTTTACTTTCTTTGGGAGCGTAAATGTTTTTTTGGCTTTTTCTCGAATCAGACGAAAAGATTTTCCACGCATGGAGTGTTCCAATTTCCACAATTTTAAAAACAGGTCTTTCTCCTTTTTCAGGCAAGCGTCAATCCACAGCTCATCAAGGGGAATGTAGGGATAATCTCCATGCGAACCCACACCGTGAAAGTCCGTATCAATGGTGTTGCGAATCTTTGTCGCATTGACGATTTTGATTTTCATACCCTTCTATTAAAGCACAGAAACAATAAATCAGGAAAAAAAACAAAGTGAGACAAACTCTAGCTATAGTCAGAGTTTGTCTCAAATCTTTTGGCAGTTATGTCAAAAACGGATCATGCGCTATACTAAGAACACTTTATGAGATTTATCTTTCACTCATCTGCGCTCGTCGCTCGATCTGCGCTTGCGAATATTGTTAAACGGCTCGATCCATCCATGATGGAACAAGGCATCACAAAATTGCCTTTTGATCGCGGGCTCATCAATCGCGTGTTAAAGATGAAGGCGGCGAAGGTCAACAAAAAATTGAAATATGTGATCGTGATCGGTATTGGTGGATCAAATTTGGGAGCAAAAGCGGTTTATGATGCAGTGTATGGATCGTTTGATGGTTTAGCGGAGGAGCGTTATCCGAAAATGCTGTTCTTGGATACGACGGATCCGGAATTTCTTTTTGCCTTTTCCAAATTTTTCAAACGCGAGATCAGGCACGCCGATCAAATTCTCATCAACGTTATCAGCAAGTCGGGTACGACGACGGAAAGCGTGGCCAACGCGGAATGGGTCATGGGTTGGATGAAGCGGCGATTCAAGAATGTGAAGGATCGGTTTGTCATCACGACCGATGAGGGATCAAAATTATGGAAATTGGCCGAGGCACAAGGACTGTCTCGTCTATCGATTCCAAAAATGGTTGGCGGACGATACTCCGTATTCACGGCCGCAGGTCTTTTTCCTTTAGCGGCGATCGGTTTGGATATTCGTGAGTTGTGTCGCGGAGCGCGCGAGGTGACACAACGGGACGCGTCCGTGTCCGCATCAATCGCCTTTCATCATTTGGAGCACGGCCGCACGATATACGATCATTTCTTTTTTCATCCAGAATTGGAAACGCTTGGCAAATGGGTGAGGCAGCTCGTCGCCGAGAGTCTTGGCAAACATGGCAAGGGGCTGACGCCGACAGTCACCATCGGTTCGACGGATCTGCATTCGGTCGGTCAATTATTATATGGAGGGCCGAGAGATAAATTTACGACTTTTGTTTGGGCGAAAAAATCCGCGCATGACGTAAAGCTGCCGCGAGCGTTATTTTTTCGCGGTTTGGTCGAAGGGCTGCCGGGTCAATCGGCGCAAAAAATTATGCAGGCCATTTTGCACGGAGCGAAAAAAGCTTGTCGAAATGAGTCTTTACCGTTTAGCGAAACGATTTTACCCGATCTCTCTTTGCGCAGCTTGGGTGGATTTTTACAATGCAAAATGATGGAGACGATGTTTTTGGGAAAATTGATAAAAGTCAACGCGTTCGACCAACCGGCGGTGGAGTTGTATAAAAAAGAAACACGGCGTATCTTGCAGAGAGAATGATATGAAGAATCGTGGTATTGCTTTGATGCTGGTTCTATCGCTCGTGGGTGTCGCGTTTTTTAATTTTTGTCGTTTTACCATGATGCCAGTGATGCAGGATCAAGGCACTTCGATCACCGCGATGAACATGACGGACATGGCGGATTGCAAATCAAATCCCATGAACTGTCCCATGGGTCTGGCACAACATCAAAATTCTTTTTTTCAACTTTTTCCCGCGGTGGCATCGCGCATCGCGATCACTGTCGTTTTTGCGCTTTTAGCGTTGTGGGTTCTGCTCTATTTTGAAACACCGCGTGATTTATTTTTTCTTAAACCCTTTTTTGATCGGCGAAAAATTTTTATCGCCTCACCGATGTTGCTTTTGGCATTTCGTCGCGGCATCTTGAATCCGAAGATTTTTTAATCCCCCTCCTTGCGAAGGAGGGGTTAGGGGAGGTTTGAGCGAGGGATACATTTATTTTTTGTTTTTGAATTCTTATGTCTGATTCATCGGTGTGTTCGATCCAAAAACGGCCTTCTATTCTTCAACTGATCGGATTGTTCGCCTTGGTTTTCTTTTTTGGTTTTCTTTTTTCGCGTTTGGGACTGCTTAAACCACAGGTGTCCTTGGGCGTTGGTATCGGTGTCTGGGCGGTGTTTATGCTCGGTCTTGTGGCCGCGAGTTCATCTTGCATAGCGGTTTGTGGCGGACTCCTGCTTTCTTCCGCGGCAAAATTTAATGAACGATACCGGAGCGCAACGCGGCTCGGTCATCTGCGCCCCGTAACATTATTCATTGTCGGTCGGTTGATTTCGTATGGAATTTTGGGTGGTTTGATCGGTCTGCTTGGAAAAGCCCTGTCACTAACGCCCCTCGTCACCGGTCTTATCACAATTTTTGCGGCGCTCTACATGTTTGTGATGGGACTCGAAATGTTACAGCTCGCGCCGCGTTGGCTCAAACGATGCACGCCTCGCATACCGAATCGTGTGGCACATCGCATTATAGATGCGGAAGGAAAGGAGCATCCCATTATGCCCGTTGCGCTTGGCGCCGCCACGTTCTTTTTACCGTGCGGATTCACGCAAGCATTACAGCTCTACGCGCTTACAACCGGAAATTTTTTGACGAGTGCGAGCCTTTTATTCGCTTTCGCGCTTGGCACGGCTCCGGCATTGTTTGCCCTTGGTTGGGCTTCGAGCTCGCTCAAAGGAAAGCTGGGAAACTTTTTCTTTCAATTTTCCGGCGCGCTCGTTATCGTCCTCGGTTTATGGAACATTCAAAACGGATTTACCATGGCCGGCTATCCTTTGTCGCTTCCGAATTTTGGAACAGAAACCGTCCAAGCTTCTCAAGATCCGTACGTCACGTATGACGGCGAGAGCCAATCCATGCAGATGATCGTGGACGCGAATTACGTCAAAGGATATTTACCAAATCGTTTTACGATTCGCGCGGGCGTTCCCACGCGTTGGGAAATTGATGCAAGCAGAGGCGCCGGTTGTCTCTCTGTTCTTCAGTCGCGTCCACTCGGCATTCGTCATTTGCTCACTTCCGGAATCAACACCATCGCATTCATCGCGCCTTCCAAACCCGGCACCTATCCATTCACCTGTTCCATGGGCATGTTTCGCGGGGAAATCATCGTGGTACCGAATTCTTAATTATGTTTCGTATTTTCGCGTTGATTCGTAATTTCGTAGGCCTATGAAAACGACTCTTCAAATTCAAGGCATGCATTGTGCCTCATGCGCGTTGACGATTGAACGCGCGCTCAAAAAAGTTGGCGGCGTGCAAGAGGTATCCGTCAATTATGCAACGGAACGCGCGACGGTCACGCATGATGAAGCAAACACCTCACGCGATACGCTCGCGCAAGCGGTTAAAAATGCTGGGTATGCCATCGGCATGACCGAGGATGCGGAAGCGCACGAAGATCATCTGGAACACCAAGGATACATATCGAAACGCGGGTTGATTTTTGCCGCGATTCTCGTCATTCCATTGTTTCTCACCATGTTCGTGATGCCCGAAATCGGAATGATATTTGGCCGTCCGGCGTGGTTGATTTTGATCGCCGTCATCACGTGGTATCTCGTCGTCAAACTCGGATGGAAGTTTCATGCGGGAACGTGGAACGAACTTAAACACGGTCGCGCCAACATGGATACGCTGGTGACGGTCGGCACGGGATCCGCGCTTCTCTGGAGCACCTACGCGCTCATCCGCGGTGAAGAAGTCTATTTTGAAGTCGCGGGCATCATCATCTTTTTTCTTTTGTTGGGAAAATTTTTGGAAGCGCGTCAACGGCAAAAAGCGGGCACCGCCATTGCGGCACTCCTCAATCTCCATGCAAAACTCGCGCATCGAATCAAAGCGGATGGATCAAGCGAGGATGTGGATCCAAACATTTTGCGTCCGGGCGATCGTTGTCTCGTCAAAAGCGGGGAACGCATTCCCATGGACGGAAAGATCGTTGAAGGCTCGTCATCCGTGGATGAATCCATGTTAACAGGTGAGGCGATTCCGATTGAAAAACACGTCGGTGACGTTGTGTATGGCGCCACGATCAATAAAACAGGCTCGTTCACTTTTGAGGTGACGGTGGAGCCGGGAAAGTCAACTCTTGACGCGATTGTGGCGACCGTGGAGCGCGCGCTTGCGACAAAATCACCTGTTGAAAAATTGGTGGATCGAGTGTCGAGCGTATTTGTGCCGGTGGTGATCGGGCTTGCCGTTTTGACATTTATTGTATGGTTGACTTTGACGCATGAACTCGGAGAAGCGATTCGACATGCGGTGGCGGTTCTCATCATCGCCTGTCCTTGCGCGATGGGGTTGGCGACACCTGCCGCGATTATGGTTGGTACGGGCGCGGGTGCAAAAAAAGGCATCTTAGTCAAAGATGGTTCAGCCCTTGAAGCGGCGCGTGGGATTGATCTGATGGTATTTGATAAAACAGGAACGCTCACCGAAGGGAAGCCGAGCGTGACGGATATCATCCCCGTCGGAGGCACAAGCGCCGTCGAACTTTTAGCGACTGCGTCAGGTCTTGAAGCCGCTTCCGAACACCCATTGGCTACAGCGGTTCTACAAGCTGCCATCGAGCGACAGGTGAGCGCGAAAAAGGTGATGGACTTTCGCGCCATTCCCGGACAAGGAATTGAGGCGCGTTTTGAAAATGAGATGGTGCGTCTGGGCACGGAAAAATATTTACGAGAATCAGGAGTGATCATCGCCAAAGAATTTGAAGGTCAACTCATGGCATTGCGTCAAGAAGCAAAGACCGTGATGCTTGTGAGTCGAGGCACGACGCTGCTCGGTTTGATCGCCGCGCAAGATCGAGTCAAGAGTGATGCGATCGCGGCGATCACGGAACTCAAGCGTCGTAAGATTGAAGTCGTCTTGCTCACCGGCGATCATCGCGCCACGGCAGAAGCGGTTGCGCTCTCTCTTGGAATCGAACGCGTGTTGTCAGAGGTTTCGCCAACTGGAAAATCAGAAGAAGTCAAACGTTTGCAGGCGGAAGGGCGCAAAGTCGCATTTGTCGGCGATGGGTTAAATGACGCGCCGGCGCTGGCGCAAGCGAATCTCGGAATCGCCGTCGGCACAGGCACGGACGTGGCAATCGCTGCCGGTCAGATCGTGCTCATGGGAGGATCTCCTCAAAAAGCCGTGGACGCGTTGCATCTCGCGCGTCGCACGTTTTCGGCGATCAAACAAAATTTATTTTGGGCGTTTATCTATAACGCGATCGGCATTCCTCTTGCCGCGCTCGGCATCATCAACCCCATCATCGCCGGTCTCGCCATGGCATTTTCGAGCGTCAGCGTATTAACAAATAGCTTGCGAATCAGGCGTAAAATTTAGCATGACTCCTCGTCGAAAAAAGAGAATTGAATCGGTTCTCGCAAAACGCCAACAGGATTTGATGGTGATCATCGAAAATGTGGATGACCCGCATAATGTCGGCGCGATTTTGCGTTCGTGTGACGCGTTTGGGGTGGGGGAAGTGCATCTTCTCTATCCCCCTGATAAGGGGGAAAAAGGGGGTTTTCGTGGTCCACGTTTGTCAGAGCTTCGATCAAAAGCCGCGGCATCGGCACTTAAATGGTTGCGTGTGACAAAATGGGATTCAACGGCGAAGCTCGTGAGAACATTAAAACACAAGAACATCAAAATTGCGGTGACCACGCTTACGGGTCGCGCAAAAGATCCGATCAACGTCGATCTGACGCAACCGATCGCCATTGTTATCGGCAATGAACACGATGGTGTTTCAAAAGAAATGATGAAGGCTGCAGATTATTATCTCAAAATTCCCATGCGCGGGTTTGTGGAAAGTTTTAACGTGTCGGTAGCCGCGGCACTTTTGTTGTATGAAGCCTCTCGTCAACGAGATCGTCGATCTTGACGCGAGCGGTTTTTTATTACTGTCATTGCGAGGAGTTATCGACGAAGCAATCTCTGAGGGCTACGGGGAGATTGCCGCGTCGTTCGCCGACTCGCTCCTCGCAATGACAGAAGGTATTAGGTCGTTATTTCTTCAAAACGTTCAACGTCTCGCGCAGGCGATCGATGATTTTTGTGGCGGCTTCTGTCACATTTGTTGAATCGCGATAGGGGAACATGGCGCGATCGCGCGTGCCGCTGCCACCGAACGGGCGGGCCAGTTCTGCGGCAGAGAGGTTGGTCGTGGTGTATAGACTGACAAAAATTTGTGAGGCGTGTTGCCAAATCAAGGCCACGATTTTTGCTTCCGGAGCATACGCCAACAGTTCATCAACCACCCCGTGCAACGCTTCGGGTGCCACGCCGATTTCCGTAAAATCCGATTCGGTCAGCACAGACCACACAAGTCCGAGTTCTTGATCTTGGTTGAGTCGCGAGAGCACGCGTCCCCACAATTTTAAATTGGAGATGGATCGATTGCGCCACAAACCATGCACGATTTTTTCCCGTTCCGCGCCGAGTGCGATCAAATTCGACGCGGCTTGCAGCGTGTGATGCGTCACTCCCGGCGTACGAAAACTTTTGGTTTTGGAAACCATGCCGGCGAGAAGCGTTGTGGCGATCGGCGCATCAATCAACACTTTATTCCAGCGCTCCATCCAGCCATACAAAATTTCCGTACTGGCGACGGCGTTCAAATCCACCAAGTTGACTTGACCCCAATATTCGTTGGTGGCGTGGCAATCAAGGTTAATGATGGTGGTGCGATAGAAAAAATCCGCATGCTCGCGACTCATCTCGCCCAGCGAGGCCAGATCGGAACTGTCAATCGCAATCACGAGATCATAACGATCATCCCCTGATTTGAAATGGATATCCTGCGCCGACCACTCACCGCTTTTTGGCACGAGCGTAATATCGAGCAGCCCGTCTTTGACGTCATACATGAGTTCCGAGAGAGGCACGGCTCCAACCTTCACATGAACGTGAAACGCGCGCACGGCACCCACGCGCGGTTGTATCGGAACGGTCGAAGGAAAAAAAGAGGGGAGCGTTTTTGCGTCAAAACCCGGCACGACCATATCAAATGACTTATTCATCTTTTGCAACCACAAACCCATCGCCAATACCGCCGCGATCGAGTCAACCTCGGCGTGGTCTTTGGTCGTGACGAGAATCTGCTTGGCGCGATTGATCAATTCCATCGCCTGTTGTTCTGCGGTAAAAGCCATGAGAATCAGCTAATTTAGGATGTTTTGGAAAAGTTGTCAATATGTGGGCAAACAGGTATGATTTTTGGGTTTATGGCCTACGACGCGTCATCGGTCGAGGACGAAATTTATCGTGCATGGGAAGCATCGGGTTTTTTTAATCCTGATAAGCTTCCTGATCGAAATCAAAAAGGTGAGTCATATTGCGTGGTGATGCCGCCGCCGAATCGGACGGGGACGTTGCACATGGGGCATGCGGTGATGTTGGCTATACAGGATTTGTTGATTCGTTTTGAGCGCATGCGAGGAAAAAAAACCTTGTGGATTCCAGGGACTGATCATGCGGCTATTGCGACGCAAGTCAAAGTCGAGCAGATGTTGATGAAGGAGGGGATGAAGAATCCGCGCGAGGAATTGGGACGAGAAAAATTTTTGGAAAAAGTCGTGGCGTTTGCGGAAGAGTCGAGCAAGACGATCAACAAACAGATACGCAAGATGGGTTCTTCATGTGATTGGTCACGCGAGCGATACACGTTGGATGAGGCGCGCAGTCGAGCTGTGAATGAGGTGTTTAAGATGATGTATGAGGATGGTTTGATCGAACGGGGAGCGCGCATCGTCAACTGGGATCCCAACACGCAAACCGTCGTATCGGATGACGAAGTGGTGTGGGTGGAGGAGAAGGCGCCGTTTTTTGAATTTCAATATGGACCGTTTGTGATCGGCACGTCTCGTCCGGAGACGAAATTTGGCGACAAGTATGTGGTGATGCATCCGGATGACACGCGGTATCAAAAATATCAACAAGGGGAAAAATTAACGGTGGAGTGGATCAACGGACCTATCGAGGCGACGATTATCAAAGACGAGGCGGTGGATAGGGAATTTGGAACTGGCGTAATGACCATAACGCCATGGCATGACATGACGGATTTTGAAATCGCGGAACGTCATCACCTCACAAAAGAACAGGTGATTGATCTGCATGGAAATTTATTACCGATCGCCGGAGAGTTTGAGAGCATGCACATCAAAGAGGCGCGACAGAAGGTCGTGGAAAAATTGAAGAAGAAAGGGTTGCTCGTCAACATCAATGAAAATTACATTCACCGCATTGCCACGTGCAGTCGCGGCGGTGGCATGATTGAGCCGCAAATTTTGAAACAATGGTTCATTCGAGTCACAAAACCGTTTGCTCTGCGTCAAGACACTTTGGGTAAATGGAAGAAAGGCGATCAAGTGACACTGAAAGAATTGATGCGCGAGGTGGTTACGTCAAAACAGGTGACGATCATTCCCGAGCGCTTTGAAAAAATCTATTTTCATTGGATTGATCATTTGCGCGACTGGTGCATATCGCGACAGATTTGGTTTGGGCATCGGATTCCGGTGTGGTACCACCACAGCTCACAGGTTTCAGCTGACAGCTTACAGCCGGATAAAATGATCGTTTCCGACACTTCACCCGGGAAGGATTGGCAGCAGGATCCCGACACTCTCGATACATGGTTTTCTTCCGGATTGTGGACATTTTCGACATTGGGTTGGCCGGATAAAAAAGAATGGTCGTCGCTTCGGCAGTACCATCCAACGGCATTGCTTGAAACCGGTTATGATATTTTATTTTTTTGGGTGGCGCGCATGATTTTAATGACGACTTACACGCTGGGAGAAATTCCATTCAAAGACGTGTATCTTCATGGTTTGGTGCGTGATGAGCAAGGGCGCAAAATGTCCAAGTCGCTCGGCAACATTTTGGATCCGCTCGATCTCATTCCTAAATATGGAACCGATGCGGTGCGCTTGTCGCTCATGATCGGATCCACGCCCGGTCAAGATACGCGGTTGTCAGAAGCAAAGATTGAAGGATTTAGAAATTTTACCAACAAACTCTGGAACATCTCGCGATTTATTTTATCTGTCATTGCGAGGAGCGAGTCTGCGAGCGACGCGGCAATCTCCGGACAAGAGGTTGCTTCGTCGATGACTCCTCGCAATGACAAACAACAAACCCTCGCCGACATCTGGATTCAACATCGTCTGAATCAAGTCATCTCCTCCGTCACGAAAAAACTTGAAACGTATCAATTTTCTTCCGCCGGTGAGGAGTTACGTGATTTTACTTGGGGGGATCTGGCGGATTGGTATTTAGAAATTGCAAAAATTGAAGGAGGAAAAAAATATATTTTGACGCAGATTCTTCAAACGCTTCTCAAACTCTGGCACCCATTTATGCCGTTTGTGACGGAACATATTTGGAAGGTGGCTGGTTACGACGGAATGTTGATGATTGAGAAGTGGCCGGACGAATTACGCATTACGCATGACGCATTACGCATGACAGAGTTCGATTCTTTGCAACGAGTTGTGATGGATATGCGTCGTTTACGAGCAGAACAGAAAATTGAACCGGCAATGTCAATCACTTTTCAAATCATCATCGCTGACGATCGTCTTAAAAAATGGATCGGGGACAATCAAGCATGGATTCACCGTCTGACAAAAGCGACCTCGATTGAATTTATAAAATCCATTCCGAGTGACTGGGTTACCGTATCTTCCGGCTCATGGACCATCGGATTTAATCCGGCCACCTCAATCGATCCGGAAAAAGAACGCGGGAAAATAGAAAAAGAATTGGCAGAGGCGACGAGCTACATTACATCGCTGGAACAAAAACTCAAAGATAAAGAATTCATCAAAAAAGCCCCGCCGCGCATCGTGGAAGACATGAAGAATAAGTTGCAAGAAGCGCAAGAAAAAGCGCGGCTCTTGAAGTCAAGATTAAACAGTGCTTGACACCTATAGCCACCCTATGTTTGAATGCAGGTAACGGATGGTGGTCTTTGATGCCGGTCTTCTCCTCGCCACTGACTCGGAGATCACCATCCGCTTCCTTTTTCAAGTTATGAGGCGCGACCATTAGCTCTCCACTGTTTTACTCGACCCGTGCTTTCCCCGACAACTTAAACGTAGAGGGAAAAGCCGATCACCGAGAACATGGAAAGGCTGTAGGTTTCTGTGCCGCACGCTAGGCTCGAGCTCCGGCTTGAGTACAGCGACGGTCACGGTCCTGCTTGGCGCCTCGCCTTCCTCATGGGTGGCCTTCGGTGGCGTAGAAAATACGTCTCCCCCCCGGCTGTTTTCTCCTACCGGAGGCCACCCGCTTCTTTCTCTACACGAGATCAATGCATCTCGTTATCAACCTTGAGTCCGTCCTCGCACGGACTTTTTTTATTGATCAGAAAAACAAAGGTATCAAAAAAGTCCGACCGGACTTTTTTGATACCTTTGTTTTTTCTCCGAGTCAATACCCCGCAGCTTGCTGCGTGAGCCATCTGTCATCCTGAGTGAAGTCCGACGAAACGAAGGATCTTCGGTCGAATCCGGAGATTCTTCACTCCATAGAATTACGTTCAGAATGACAGAGTTTTGATTTAGGATTGATACCCCGCCAGCTCTGCTGCGGGGTAGTTTATTTGCGAAAACAAGACTTTTCTATTATCATTGACTTTACTTATGTCCAAATCCAAAATCATCATTGATCCGACGAAGATCGATTGGTTTCTTACCCATGCGGTCGAGCACGTATATCCATCGCGCGAGGCTTTGCGTGAAAAATTGATGAGCGGCGAGCGTATCTCCGTCTATCTTGGCTTTGATCCGACCGGGCCGGTGCTCCATCTTGGCCACACCATCACCTTGCAAAAATTACGTGAGTTGCAAGAGCTGGGACATCGTATTATCTGGTTGATCGGGGATTTTACCGCCATGATCGGCGATCCAACGGATAAATCCGCGGCGCGTCAACAGCTCACGCGTGAGGAGGTTTTGCAAAATTGTAAAAATTACAAACAGCAAGCGTCAAAAATTTTGAAATTTGACGGGCCGAATCCGGTGGAAATAAAATTCAACAATGACTGGTTGGGCAAAATGTCTTTCAAAGACGTGGTTGATCTCGCCTCTCATTTTACCGTGCAACAGATGATGAAACGGGATATGTTTGAGAAACGGATGGTGGATGACAAGCCGATTTTTATCCATGAATTTTTGTATCCTCTCATGCAAGGGTATGATTCGGTTGCGATGGATGTTGATTTGGAAGTGTGCGGTAACGATCAAACGTTTAACGCGCTTGCCGGTCGAACACTCATGAAAGAAATCAAGCACAAAGAAAAGTTTGTGTTGACGACCAAGCTGTTGACCGACTCGAGCGGTAAAAAAATGAGCAAGACAGAAGGCGCGCTGATCACGCTCGCGGACTCTCCGGAAGATATGTATGGCAAGGTGATGAGTTGGAGCGACGGGATGATTGTCCCGGGGTTTGAGATTTGTACGGACGCGACTTCAAAAGAAGTTGATGCCGTACGCCAAGGTTTAAAAAAAGGAGAAAATCCCATGACACTCAAACGCGAGTTGGCTCGTCGAATTGTGGCGTGGCTCATCGGCGAATCGGCAGCTGATCGAGCGGCGGAACATTTTAGCAAGATGCATCAAAAACACGAGAAGCCTGAAGAGATTCCGGTTGTTCGTGTAGGGGCAATTCATGAATTGCCCCTACCGGACGCGCTCGTGTTATCAAAGCTCGTCACATCAAAAACCGAGGCGCGGAGGCAGATTGAGCAAGGGGGCATCAAAGTTGATGATCGACAGATCACGGATCCGAAGGCGATCATCAAAATCGGCGCAAAAGGAACGGTGATTCAGAAAGGGAAGAGGTATTTTGTGAAATTAAAATTGTAAGAATTATCCGTTGTCATTCCTGCGGAGGCAGGAATCCATCGGATGGATCCCCGGGTCTTCGTCGGACTTCGCCCGAGGATGACAAACCATAAATTATGCAAACCGCTTGGCAACATTGGACGTATGATATTGCGCGACGCGTATCCGCAACGCTTGGCATCCACGTCGAATCATCTGAAATCGTCGCACCGCCGGATCCCACACTCGGTGATTTTGCGTTTGGGTGTTTTCGATTGGCCAAGGAAGGTCAAAAAAATCCAATCGTTCTCGCGCAAGAAATCGCCAAGGCATTTGAGAAACAAGGCTCGGACATCACACAAGTCACGGCGACCGGACCGTATGTCAATTTTACTTTAGCGACGGACGCGGCCATTCGGCGAGTGATTGAGGATGTGGAAGAAATGGGGGAGGAATACGGATCGAGCGAGATCAAAAGCGATCAGACGGTGCTTTTGGAATACGCGCAGGTAAACACGCACAAGGAAATCCATATAGGACACTTGAGAAATGTGATTCTAGGCGTATCTCTGATCAATGTGTTGAAACACCGAGGATCGCGAGTCATCGCCATGAGTTATCACGGAGATGTGGGAGCGCATGTGGCGAAGTGCCTGTGGAAACTAGCTTACAGCTTACAGCTTACAGCTAACAGTATAACGGTCGAGGCGGTGACGGGCTTGCTTGAGAAAATTTCCGATGGTGATCGGACAGGGGAGTATCTTGGTCGGGTGTATGCGGACGCGACGCGCGCTCTCTCCGAGGATGAGAGTTTGAAAGATCAGGTTTCATCGGTGCAACAAAAACTCGAAGCGCATGATCCGGCATGGGAAAAATTGTGGCAGGAAACGCGACAGTGGTCACTGGACGAAATGAAGGTGATTTTTTATGAGCTTGATGCGGTGATTGACCGTCAATATTTGGAATCAGAAGTGTATGAACGAGGGTTACGGATCGCGGATGATTTATTGAAAAAAGGAGTAGCCAAAATCAGCGAAGGCGCGATGGTAGTTGATTTAGAAGAAAAAAAATTAGGAATGTTTCTTATTCGTAAATCGGACGGAACGTCGCTTTACGCCACTAAAGATTTGGCTTTGGCCGAGCTTAAGGCGGAGGAGTATCCCTCATACGCACGGAGTTTACATCTTGTGGATACGCGCCAAGCGTTTTATTTTGGACAACTGTTTGAGACCTTGCGTCGCATGGGTTTTGATAAGCCACTCGAATATGTCGGGTATGAATTGGTGACGTTGAAAGATGGGGCCATGAGCAGCCGAAAAGGAAACATCGTCACCTACGCGGATTTTCGCGACGCGGTGATAGATTATGCCAAGCAAGAAATTCTTTCGCGCCACGCCGACTGGTCAGAACAAAAAGTGGAAGATGTGGCTTGGGACATTGCGATGGCAGGCATCAAGTTTGGGATGTTAAAACAGGACAGCGATAAAATTTATACTTTTGATCTTGAACAAGCTTTATCATTCGACGGCGCGACCGGGCCCTATTGCCAATACGCGGCGACGAGATTGGGATCGATACTCAAGAAGGCGTCACAGGTAACAGGTAACAGGTTACAGGTTACATCAACAACATTCGATCATCTGACGGAAAAGCAACTTGCGATCGTGTTGGCCAAGTTTCCTCGTGTGATCGAAGAGGCGGCGGAAAAATTGAAACCGTCACTTGTTGCGAATTGGTGTTTTGAGACCGCGCAGGCGATCAACGCTTTTTATCGAGACGTGCCGGTTTTGGAATCAACGGCTGAAATGCGTGAAGCGCGATTAAATTTTGTTGCCGTAGCTCGTCAAACCTTGACGCAAGGTTTGAGTTTTCTTGGAATTTCCGTGCCGGAAGAAATGTAAAGAAAGGACAACCATTTGACAGAGGGTTTACGCGGGTGCTAATAATTGTGTCGCTCAAGAATGTGTGCATCTTCAATCGTCGTAACAAGGGAGGAAGCGATGAGAGAGAGCGTGAGAGAGGATAGGGATGGCGGCACGAATCGCGGAGGAGTGATCCCCGTCGAGTCGTGGATGCTCGCGTCGAGCATTCCCCGAAAGAGGCGGTACATCCGCGACCGGTGGGGCGAAGAGGCGAAGGTGAATATCCTCTGCTTCTACGTGAGGGAGAGCTTCCACAGCCTGGGCGAAGTTGATCGGCAGGAGACCGAGCGTCAGTGCTTCATGACCCCTTCCCCGAAGGGATGCGTTCGCCTGATCAAGAGCAGCCATTTGCCGGGATGGATCCTGCGCGTGGATGATCCCGGGAGGGTCGTGTACGATCTGCGGTTGCGTGGCGAGCATCGGCCCTTGGCCATCGTCGAATTCGAAGAGAGTGTGGTGGTTCGCAAGGTTATGCGTGGTGGGATGCCGTTTCAGGAACGCGACCGCCTCGTGGACTTCACGCAGCTGTAATCGGTAACACGATCAACCCTTTTTCTACGCCGTTTCGGTTCCTCCGGACGGCTTTTTTTGTCCTTGGCAAAAACCGTGACTTAGGGTAAGTTATCTGCATATTTTATTCATGTTGTTTTTTTATGTTCAATTCTAAACACGGTTCTTCCTACGACGGTAAAGCCTCTGACGAAGGGGCAACCACGGTTATTGCCAGAGGCGTTAAAGTCGAGGGCGAGTTTACCAGCCAAAGCGACGTGTTGATTGAGGGGGAAGTCCACGGAACATTTTCGACCGCGGGGATGTTAACAGTGGGGTCTGAAGCGAAGATTAAAGCCGACGTAAAGGCCGGTTCGGCTATGGTATCCGGTACTATTGAGGGGAATGTGATCGTGACCAAACACTTAGACGTTAAGGCCACGGCAAAAATTATGGGCGACGTTACCACGGAAACCGTCATGATTGAGTCCGGAGCGATTCTTTCCGGTCGCATGACCGTGGGCGTTAAACCGTCGGGAGCCGCCGCGACCGTAGCCGCCGAATCTCCTCGCGGGCGCATAAACGGTCGAGAGCGAGTGCCGGTGCTTGCGAGTGAATCATGAATCCGGCATTTGCGTACATCTACGATGATTTTTTATCCGATCGTCGTTTTGAGCGAGAAATTTCCATTTTAGAAACGGAATTGGCGAGCCGCGGCGTAGAAGGTCAGGTGGCGAGATTGGCCATGTTTCGCAGCGCGCGTGAAACGATCATCGATCTGGCATGCGCCGGAGCCAAAAATATCGTCTTTGTCGGCAACGATAAAACGGTGGAAAAAATGATGTGGTTTTTGCCCGATGTGGGTGTTACGGTCGGATACATTCCACTCACGAAACCGGCTCACATTGGAACCTTGCTTGGCATTCCCATGGGTTTATCGGCGGTTGATGTTTTGGCGGCGCGACTCGTAGAAACGATTGACGTTGGCAAGCTGGATGATCGTTATTTTTTAACCGAGGTGATTGTGCCCGCGACCGTCGCGTCATTGGAGGTGGAGGGTCAATATCGGGTAAGTCCGGCTGTCGGTGGAGCCATTGCCGTGCGTAATTTAGGAAGCGTATCCGGAAAAATTCCCGTTGCGGCAGATCCGAAAGACGGTTGGTTGGAAGCGATCATTCAAACGCGAGTCAACGGAGATCGTTGGCTTGGGAAATCGCCATTGGACGAAACGACGATCAGATTAAAACGAGGGACAATCATTTCCAAAGAACCGATCGATGTCTTTATGGATGGACACACGGTCAACGGATTTTCTTTTAAGCTCTCCATCGTACCGAATAAATTAAAAGTGATCACGGGAAAAGGTCGAGAAACAAGTGGCCGCGCCACGTGAATCTCGCGAAAGCAAATGAGGGGGAGCCACGTAAAATGCGCAGGCGCATCACGTGGCACGTAAAAATCCCTGCTTTCGCGGGATTTTTACGTGGTGGACGCTGTAGGAGTCGAACCTACGACCCTCTGCGTGTAAAGCAGATGCTCTAACCAACTGAGCTAAGCGTCCCGATCAGATTCATGTGGTGGGCGGGAAGGGATTTGAACCCTTAAAGCCTTGCGGCCGCTACCACCTCAAGGTAGTGCGTCTACCAATTTCGCCACCCGCCCTTCAGATGAATCCCATCAAAATTTGAAGGTAGCCAAAAGATAGCAAAGAAAGTATTTCTGGACAAGCGCACTTATTGTTTTAGTCATTCTTGCTAGAAAGATTCAAGCGTGGTTCTATGACGCTATGTCCGGATCAAATTTTCCTCTCCATGGCAGCCCAGCGGTTTATCAGCCAACCTACAATAACGTTTCTTTTGACGAGCATTTTGGGATTCTTTTAATTGGCGCGCTCATCTTGGCCGTGTTGTTTTTTATCAGTCTTGGACTGATTTTTTTTGGTGAGATATGGTGGGGAAAGTCAAAGCCGATTCGTGCGCTTGTGGCACGTTTTCTGGTATATTGGATTCTCCTCATTCTTTTAGGCGCGGGGATCGGTTGGATATTTCTTTTAAACATTAATCGCATCCTTTAACCACTCTTTTGCTCTATGTCTACCTCCTCGATTCTGTCCGTGCGTCGGTTAGTGGCCATTGGTTTTATTTTTGTTGTAACGTGTATTGCGTGGTTTGTTTTGGCCGGGGTGATTAATGCGCGCACCTCCGGACTTGATTCGCGTTTGCGGAGCAAGGTTCAGATGTTGTGGGGAGATATCCAAGTGCAAAAAGAACCTCTTTTTTCCGCCACAACCCTGAAGACCGAGCGAAACAGTCAAGGGAAGCTTTATACGTCTTTTGCGCCCGCCGATATGAAAGTCGCTTCTGATGTCAACACAGATTTAAATTATGAACCCCGTCAAAAAGGGCTGTTGTGGTACAACTTGTATAAAGTAAGTTTTAAGGGAACCTACACCGTTGAAAATCCTCTTGAAACAACCGCGCAAGTCAAAGTGACCCACGAATTTCCGAGCGGAAAAGCGGTGTATGATAACTTCGCCATTCTGATTGATCAAAAGGAGGTTGCCTTGACCGCTGCGGATCGTCGGCGAGAGGGGCAATTTGAAATTCCTCCACACGGTAAACGCGTCGTGACAATTCGTTATGCGTCTCAAGGGTTGGATGAATGGCAATATACCTTTGAAAAAACGGTTGCAAAAGAACAGTATCAAAACCAGTATCAAACCTATCCGAATTTGGACAAGGGTGGCGCGGTTCGCACCATCAAGGATTTTCGTTTAACGGCCATGACAAATTTTAAGGACGTGGATTTTCCCGAGCAGATGTTGGCTCCGCGGGAAAAAATTCGCGCAGGGGACGGGTGGAAATTGGTATGGCAATATGAGCAGTTGATTTCCGGACAGGATATTGGCATCAGCGTTCCCAAAAAACTCAATCCGGGTCCGTTTGTGCGCCGCGTCACCATTTTTGCGCCTGTGGCGTTGTTTTTCTTCTTCTTGGTTCTGTTGATGATCTCGCTTCTGCGCAAGGTGCCGCTTCATCCCATGCATTTTTTCTTTCTCGCTACGGCATTTTTCTCGTTCCATCTTTTATTCGCGTATCTGGTGGATCATCTTGATCTTAAACTCTCTTTTGCCATCGCGGCGATCACCTCCATCTTCTTAACCATCACCTATCTCCGCTTGGTTGTCGGTTTGAGATTTGCCGTTATCGAGGCGGGCCTATCCCAGTTCGTGTATCTTGTCGCTTTCACGTACTCTTTCTTTTTTGAAGGGTACACGGGACTGATCATCACCGTCTTGGCCGTTTTGACGCTGTTTGTAATGATGCAGCTCACCGGAAGACTCAACTGGGCGCAAATTTTTTCAAAATCAGAGAGTCCTTGAACCATCGGCGGTGTTTTTATTTCAGGCCGCATCATGCATGATGGGCTACACGTTTATGCTCAAAAAAGAAAGTAATTACGCGTTTATAGACAGCCAAAATCTCAATCTCGGCATACAAAAGCTTGGATGGAAATTGGATTATAAAAAATTCCGTGTGTACCTCGCTGAAAAATACGGTGTCAAAAAAGCTTACATTTTTATTGGTTTTGTCGTGCTGAACCAGTCATTATACGATCGCTTACAAGAAGCGGGCTTCATCCTTAAGTTCAAACCAACTATCCCGGATGCCGATGGAAAAATTAAAGGGAATATAGATGCGGATCTTGTTTTACGCACCATGATCGAATACCACGAATATGATAAAGCGGTGATTGTTTCAAGCGACGGCGATTTTTATTCTCTTGTTAAACATTTATATGAGAATAGTAAATTGGAAGTTGTGTTGAGTCCTGATATGGTGCATTGTTCAAGTTTGTTAAAACAAACCGCGAAGGAAAAGATATGGTTCATGAATAATTTGCGAGACAAACTTGAATATAAAAAGAAAAACGCCGCTTAGGGACGGAACCCCAAGAAGCGCTTTTCTGTAGAGATACAGATACAGTATAGATCCAAATACCAAGAATCGTCAATAGTGAGGTTATCCACATACTTTTTATGGCCTCTTTTGAACCCATTCGTAAAATCCTTCCTCAAGCCATTCAACAGGCCGGCATTGCGCGTCAGGTGACGGCGGCTCGGGTGATTCAAGAGACGCAGGAAGCCCTTCGGCGTTTGTGGGGCGAGGAAAAAGCCAAGTATATTCAAACGGTTTCTTTTAAGGACGGGGTGATAAAAGTGAAAGCGCTCGCTCCTGCCGCGGCGCAAGAAATAAAAAATGCCACCGTGCCATTGCAAAACGAAGTGAATCGCGCTCTCGGATCAAAAATCGTTCAGCAGATTCAGGTGGTCGTGTGATATAATACCGACATGCATTTTCGTACGTATCTTTATTTTATGATTGCCGGAACGCTTCTGGCTTGGATGGGTTGGATGTTGGTGTTAAACACCATTGATCAGCAAGAGACTGGCCTGCCTGGACTGGGGCTTTTTTATCTGACGCTTTTTGTATCCCTTGTTGGCACCCTTGCCACGCTCGGTGTTTTGTATCGAGTACGCATGCTTAAACAACATCAACTTTTGAGCCGCGAGGTGAAGATTTCTTTTCGCCACGGGGTGATGTTGTCGTTGGTTGCGGTAATTAGCTTGGCTCTGTCGGCTCAATCTTTGCTTTTTTGGTGGAATTTTATCGCTTTGATTATTTTCGTGGCTGCCATCGAATACGGATTTTTATTGGTTAACGAGAGTCGGAGGGATTGACAAAAGTGGCGTTTTTTCTTTTTCTAGGTAAGATAAGGACTCTATGAAGTGGCCCTCTCTTTTAGGTCGATTTACAAAGCAGCTGGGCATTGATTTGGGGACTTCCAATACCTTGGTGTTTGTTAAAGGAAAGGGGATTGTGGTCAACGAATCTTCGGTCGTGGCCGTGAATCGCCGCAACGGACAGGTGATTGCCGTGGGAGAAGAGGCGCGCGCCATGATCGGGAAAACTCCGCCGCACATTCTCGTCACAAGGCCCTTGCAGCGCGGCATCATTGCCGACTTTGAAGTCACGGAAAAAATGTTGCGGTATTTTTTTGAAAAAGTGCACGATGATAATTCTCTGGCTCTGCCGCGACCAAAAGTGGTCATCTGCGTGCCGCTTGATGTCACAGAGGTGGAACGTAAAGCCGTAGGAGACGCGGCCATGAGCGCCGGCGCGCGAGAGGTGCTGGTCGTTGAAGAACCGATTGCCGCGGCAATTGGCGCGGGGTTACCCATTTCCGATCCGGTGGGAAATATGGTGGTAAATATCGGTGGCGGTTCAACCGAGATTGCGGTTATCTCGTTAAATGGCATCGTAACCGCCAAAAGCATTTCCATCGCCGGAGATGAATTGAACAAAAATATTACGCAATACGCGCGCGACGTGTTTAATCTTCTTTTGGGAGAACGCATTGCCGAGGAGATTAAAATCGCGGTTGGTTCGGCCGTTGATCTGGCGGAGAAAATGGAGACGTCCATGCGCGGTCGTGATTTGTTAAGCGGTTTGCCGCGAGAGATTATGGTGAATGACGCGCAAATTCGCGAGGCCTTGGGGCGTTCCATTAAAGCGATCGTGGAACATATCAAGGCTATTTTGGAAATGACGCCGCCGGAATTGGTGGCGGACATCTATCAACGGGGGATCATCCTCACCGGAGGCGGCGCGCTTTTGCGAGGCATTGATACGGCCATCAGTCGCGGAACCGGATTGCCCGTTCGCGTAGCCGAAGATCCGTTCACGGCAGTCGTGCGAGGAACCGGTATTCTTTTGGATCACGATGCGCTCTTGGAAGACGTGGCCTTTCCGGCTACGGATCAATTGACGAGGATGTAGTAGATAAAAAAGTAAGACATCAGACATTAGTCATTAGACATTCGGTCAGACTAATGACAAATGTCTAATGACTAATGTCTAATGTGTCCGATATCTAACCCTTCATTTATGTTTCGTCCCTCTCGTTTATTGATGATCATCGGCCTGTGTTGTCTCACGTTGTTTTTGGTGTTGGCCGGATGGTTGCATTCGGTTGGTGATCTGGCTCGTCGCGCGACGCTGCCTGCGGTACGTTTTGTGTCCAAAAACGCCGCGGCCGTTTTTTTGTCGCGGTCTTCCTCCAACGTTTCTTTGAGTCCGGAAGAAGTACGGACGCTTGAATCGCGCTTGACGCGTTTGGCCGTGGACTACACGCGGCTCAAGGCTTTGGAAGAAGAGAATAAAGCGTTGCGGTTACAAACGAAATTTTTAACGAGTTCGGAGTTTGACAGCGTTGGCGCGCATATTATCAGTCGAGATTTACGGGATGAGCGCGCGCTTCTGCTCATCGATCGAGGGTTGCAGGATCATCTGGAGATTGGCCAAGCGGTGATCACGGATGAAGGAATTTTCATCGGAAAAATTTATTCCTTAAAAGAGCGTGTCGCCACCGTAGAACTGTTTACCGATCCTCATAGCCGAGTCGCCGCGGCCTTGGCAGGGGAGCAACGTCTTATCGGAGTGGTAGAAGGCCGGGGAAATGGCGCGGCGAGGCTCACCTACATTCCCTCCTCGGAAAAAATTCAAACCGATCAAATCGTGGTGACGGCGAACACCCAAGACAAGGTGCCGCAAAACCTGCCCCTCGGAATCGTGAACGCGGTTCTCGGCAAGCCCACAGACCCTTTTCTTTCCGCCGCCATTGAGCCGCTCGTGCATTTGAATCAAATTTCTCTGGTATCGGTGTTGCGGCCATCGGTGTTCCGATCACCTTAATATGCGCCGGATCATTCTTGCCGGCTTGTTAGGTGCTTTGGCCGGACTCTGGGAAATCGCGGTCAGACCTTTTTTGCCCATTCCTTTCATGTTTCGTCCATTGCTCATGATAGTGGTGATGCTGCTCGTGGTCAGTCGCCGTTCACGCGCGGTTGCCTCTGCCGCGGCCGGAGCGATCGTTATGGATTTATACGCGCTCCCCGTATTTGATTTTGCCCTCTTGCGATGGCTTTTGTTGATTTTTTGTTTGGATCTTTTGATTCGCCGCGTCCTGACCCATCGCTCATGGTATGCGGCCGTCAGTCTGGTTTTGGTGGGTCGCTTCTTGGAGTATTCCACGGCGTGGTTGATCGGGCGCGTCTCTTTTTGGACGGGCTTTACGCATGTGGCTTGGTCGCGGGACGTTCATTGGTGGATTCCGGCTATCTGGGATGTGGGTTTTGTGAGCCTCGTATTTTTTATTTTAGTTTTTCTGACCCAGCGTTTCGTGACCAGCGTTCTTCGTCCGGAAGAACGATCCTTCGGACGATTTTGATATGCGGAAACCTTCTCCCTTTTTTGAATCATCCGATGCGCTCGCCGATGTCCGTCTTTCGGAAACGCCAAACGCCGTTATCCAACACGAAGTTTTTTTTGAGGAGCGTCTAAACACCATCAAACGCCGACCGCTCTTCGTGGGACGCGCTTATGAAAAGCGACGTTTTTTTTCGGTTTTGATCGTGGTGGGATGCGTGATTCTTGCCTTGATCGGCCGTGCCGTATGGATGCAGTTATGGCATGGAGCGGCCTATCGGCGGTTGGCGGAAGAAAATCGTTTGCGAACGGTGCTGACGTGGCCGCATCGCGGTTTGGTGTATGATCGCCAAAAAAATATTTTGGCGGACAACATTCCGCGTTTTCAAGTAACGCTGACCCCGCGCGAACTGCCACGATCGGACGAGGAATGGCAGCTCGAAATAGGCGAGGCGGCGCGGCTCATGGGCTTGACGATCAAAGATTTTGAATCGTATCGACCATCCGCGCAGGTTGCCGTGCGCGACAACACGGTTCTCGTGGTTGATTCGCTCCCGTATCGACAAGCGATGATCTTTGCCGTGGCTCTGCCGCGTCTCCCCGGTTTTCGTCTGGAAGTCAGACCGCGCCGACGGTATCCATTTTCCGGAGAGCTGACGAGTTTGGCCCATGTGATCGGATATGTGGGGCAGCTCTCACAAGAAGAGTTTGATCGACAAAAATCTTTTGGCTATCGCCAAGTGGATGAAATCGGAAAAAGCGGCCTCGAGCGTTCGTATGAAAAAGCTTTGCGCGGTCAGGTGGGAGAGCGGGTGAGCGAGGTTGATGCCCGTGGCCGATCGACCTCACTCGTGCGTGACGAACCCCAAAAAAACGGTCAGGATCTCGCGCTCACCTTGGACGTGGATTTACAACGCGCAAGCGAACAAGCGTTGATGATGGAAATGCGTCTGGCGGGAGTTGATCGCGGCGCGGTCGTGGCGCTTGATCCGCGTGACGGGAGTATTCTGGCACTCGTATCATTCCCGGCGTTTGATAATAATATTTTTTCCGGCAGCGTATCCTCCACTTTGCATCAGGCCCTTTTGGATAATCCCGATCAACCGTTTTTTCCGCGCGCGTGGGCGGGGACGTATCCGTCCGGTTCGACCGTTAAAGTGGTGATCTCCGTTGCTGCGCTCATGGAAAAAATCATTACGCCGGAAACCACGGTTTTGTCTCTCGGAGGATTGCAAATTGGCCCGTCATTTTTTCCGGATTGGAAATCCGGCGGGCATGGAGTCACAAATGTGCGCAAAGCTTTGGCCTGGTCGGTTAACACGTTTTTTTACACGATAGGAGGCGGATATGAATCGTTTATCGGTTTGGGGCCGGATCGTTTGGCGGATTGGATGCGACGATTCGGTTTGGGACAAAAAACCGGTTTGGATCTGCCTGCCGAGGCTGCCGGATTTGTCCCCACGCGCGAATGGAAACAGGCAACAAAAGACGAACATTGGTTTGTGGGAGACACATACAATCTAGCGATCGGTCAGGGCGATCTTTTGGTAACGCCTATGCAGGTCTCGGCTTACACGGCCGCGATCGCGAACGGCGGAAAATTGATCAAACCGCATGTGGTTTCCGCCTCATCACGATCGGCGGAACTTGTAACCGCGATGCCGCTCGCAGATCAGGCTGTCATAAAAGTCGTTCAAGAAGGCATGCGCGATGCCGTCCGTTACGGTTCCGCCCGCGCGCTCGACGATCTCCCCTTTGCCATGGGCGGAAAAACAGGCACGGCCCAATGGAATTCAAACAAAAAAAATCACGCATGGTTCACCGGATTCGCGCCAACAGGTCAACCGGAAATTGTGGTGACGGTACTGCTTGAAGAAGGTGGTGAAGGATCAAGCACAGCCGTTCCTGTCGCGCGACAGGTTTTGCAAGCCTGGTGGAATTTGCGGGCGAAGAGGGGAGGGAGGTTTTGATGAATCACCCCGCAGCAGAGCTGACAGAGTATTACCCTTCAATCCAAATGCTGTCATTCTGAACGCAATTCTATGGAGTGAAGAATCTTCGGATCCGATCGGTCGAAGATCCTTCGTTTCGTCGGACTTCACTCAGGATGACAGATGGCTCACGCAGCCAGCTGCGGGGTATTGACTCTAAAAGAGAATAAAAAATACCCCGCGACGAGTGCGTCAACGGGGAATGGATGAGCCGTGGGATAGATCATCCCGTCGTGAGGAATGACGGTTAGGGACGGAAGAGCCGAGCGCGGCTCAGGAAGATAATGGCAAGAGGGGCGAAGAATATGATGCCTATAAAGCCGGAGGCGACCTGAACCATTCCGTCGTTGGTACTTTCCGGCGATAGGAACCACCCGAGCCATGCGCTCGTGTATATCCAGAACAGCCGGAGATTATCAGTTTCTTCGTCGTAACCCTCTTCCCCCTGTTTTTTCCCCTTGCCCACCCAGACCCTCGCCTGAACATTGAGACCGCAGAATCCAATAAAGAGAAGCGCGCAGAACAGAGAACCAACGATCTTCGGGATAATGGGGAAGTCGCCCCAAAACCCCCTCCAAAAAATCGGCTTCCACAGATCAACCGCCATCCAGCTCCACAGACCGAAATAGAGCGAATACAGCATGACCAGAAGTAACCACCACCTGATTTTCGACATGTTTGCCCTCGATGTTGAGTTGGTAGAAAAAACTCAAAAAGAGTAAACCAATTTTTGGTTTATTTGTCAATTCCTTATTCTTCGATTCTATTATACACTGGTCTTTATGAAAAATAGCGACGACAAAAAAAATGTCATTTTTGAAGGAAAACAAATCCGTCGTCTTTGGGATGAGGAAAAAGAGATGTGGTATTTTTCGGTGGTGGATATTGTGCAGGTGCTAACTGAAAGTGTGAATCCAACGGACTATTTGAAAAAATTGCGAAAAAGAGACCCTGTGCTTGCCGGTTACATAGGGACAAATTGTCCCCATGTAGAAATGATCACAGAAAGCGGTAAAAAAAGAAAAACTTTAGCCGGAAATCCTGAACACCTGTTTAGAATTATTCAATCTATTCCAAGTAAAAAGGCTGAACCAATCAAGCTCTGGCTGGCAAAAGTCGGCTATGAACGAGTGCAAGAAATGAGCGATCCGGAAAAAGCGCTCAATCGTTCTCGTGATTATTGGCAGAAAATGGGCCGAGATCAAAAATGGATCCAGCAAAGAATGATGGGTCAGGAAGTCAGAAATAAACTCACGGATTATTGGAAAGATCATGAAGTGAAAGAAAAAGATGAATACGCAATTTTGACCAACATTATTCATCAAGAGTGGAGCGATGTGTCGGTGAAGCAGCATAAATCATTAAAGAATTTGAAAACCGAAAATCTGCGCGATCATATGACGGACGCAGAATTGGTTTTTACGGCTTTGGCGGAGCTTTCCACACGGCAGATTGCCGAAACAATGGAGGCCAAAGGACTGGAAGAAAATAAAATTCCCGCCAAAAAAGGTGGTCGCGTGGCTAAAAATGCACGGTTGGAACTGGAAGAAAAAACGGGCAAAAAAGTGGTGAGCGGAAATAGCTTTAAACTTTTATCCGCAAGGAAGAAGTGATTTGACAGCCATCCGGCGGCTCGATATCTTAATTGATATTAGGGTGCGCCCCGCCTCTCGTGAGAGGCGGGGTCGCCCGTTTTATTCTCAATTCTTCGTTTCTGTTATACACTTCTCTTTATGTCAAAGCTGCAATACATGAGCGCGGAAGGGTTGGAAAAGCTTCAGCAGGAATTCCATCAACTCAAAACGGTGGCGCGGCGAGAGGCGGCATCACGCATCGAAACGGCCAAGGCTCTTGGGGACCTTTCGGAAAATGCCGAGTATCATGAAGCCAAAGATCATCTGGCCTTTATTGAAGGTCGAATAATGGAATTGGACGAGATGTTAAAAAACGTGGCGTTGATTGAAGAGGAAAAAGGAGCCAAGGGAGTCGTGCGCGTAGGTTCGACGATCGTCGTCAACGTGGATGGAAAAGAAAAAACATTTACCATCGTCGGATCAAGCGAGGCTGATCCAACGACGGGAAAAATTTCCAATGAGTCACCCATCGGCAGCGCTCTTTTGGGAGCCAAGTTAAAAGAAACGGTTTTGGTAACAACGCCCAAAGGCGAGACGGAATACGTCATTGTTTCCATTTCCTAAATTATCAATCGAATGACGAATTACTAGTTACGAGTTACTCATTACTCCTATGATCGACGAAGCGCGCGTACGGCGGGAAAAATTGCAGAAGCTTGAGGAGCTGGGAATAGATCCATACCCGGCGGATTCGAAACGCGATACTTCGTGCGCGCAAGCGGTGGAACGTTTTGGCGAATTGATGAAGCAGGGGACAACCATCACGCTTGCCGGTCGCGTGCTAACCATTCGCGTGCATGGTGGCATGATGTTTGCCGATCTCACGGATGGCGGCGCAAAAATCCAGATCGCGTTCAAAGAAGACCATTTGGAAAAAAACGTTTTTGAACTCTTTCGCGATTTGATTGATCCGGGGGATATTGTCGAAGTGACGGGCACAGTGTTTTTGACCAAGCGCGGTGAGAAAACGTTGGAGGTCAAAAGCTGGACAATCTTAACCAAGGCGCTTTTGCCGCTGCCGGAAAAGTGGCACGGGCTGCAAGATGTGGAGTTGCGTTATCGCAAGCGATATTTGGATCTGATCATGAACGAGGAGGTGCGAGAACGTTTGGTGGCGCGCTCAAAAATTATCTCCGCCATGCGTCAATTTTTGGATGCGCGCGGATTTTTGGAAGTGGAAACGCCGACGCTCCAGCCGATCTATGGTGGAGGGTTTGCGCGACCGTTTAAAACGCATCACAACGCTTTGGACGTGGATTTTTATTTGCGCATCTCCGACGAGATGTACCTCAAACGGTTGATGGTCGGCGGCGTGGAGCGAGTGTACGAAATCACAAAAGTTTTTCGCAACGAGGGAATCGACCACGACCACAATCCCGAGTTCACCATGTTTGAAGCGCAAATCGCTTATCAGGATTATCGTTTTGGCATGGACATCACCGAAGAAATTTTTGAGCAGGTTGCGTTACAGGTTTTGGGTGGCACAGAAATCGTACATGACGATGTTACCATCAACGTCAAGCGACCGTGGAAGCGATTTCGTTTGGTGGATGCCGTTCAAGAAATTGGGGGGTTGGATGTGAGCGATTGGCAGACGATCGATCAAGCCAAACAAAATTTAAGCCCTCGATTGACGGCAAAAAAACAAAGTGATCTTGATCGCATGCAGAGCGTCGGCGAGGTCATCGCGTTTGCTTTTGAAGAATTGGTGGAGGAAAAATTGATTCAACCCACCATCATCTACGATTATCCCGTGGAAGTATCGCCGCTCGCAAAAAAGTGTGCCGATGGACGTTTCACTGAACGGTTCGAAATTTTCGCGCTGGGCAGCGAGCTGGGAAATAATTATTCCGAACTGAACGATCCGCTGGATTTGGAGCGTCGGTTCGTCGAAGAAAAGAAAAAAGAAGCGGCCGGATTTGATGAGGCACATCAAACCGATGAGGATTATCTCGAGGCCATGAAACATGGTATGCCGCCGACATGCGGATTGGGGATCGGCGTTGATCGTATGGCGATGCTGTTGACCGGCGCAAAAAACATCAAAGAAGTGATCGCGTTTCCCACGCTGCGACCCTTAACTCAAGATAATGGATAATAGAAAATGGAAAATCGATTATCTATTCTCTATTATCTATTCTCGATATGATCGTCATATGTTTTGGAACCTTCGATGGACTGCATGACGGTCATGTTGATTATTTTCGACAAGCCAAGGCGTTGGCGGATTATCTGGTCGTCGTGGTCGCGCGCGATGATACCGTGCGTGAAGTCAAAGGACGGTCAGCAATAAAAAATCAGGATGAACGATTGATGACTGTTGCCGAACATCCGTTGGTTGATCGAGCGTTGCTCGGTTTTCCTGGCGACAAATATCAGATCATCGAACAGGTTTGTCCGGACGTGATTTTGCTCGGATATGATCAAACCGCGTTCACCCATCGATTAGCCGAAGAGCTGTTGATGCGCGGACTGACCGTCAAAGTTCATCGCGCCGCTCCATTCCATCCGGAAAAATTTAAATCTTCTCTTCTGTCATCCTCGGGCGAGTCCGACGAGACCCGGGGATCCATCGGATGGATTCCTGCCTCCGCAGGAATGACCTTTCCTTAATCTATGCTTGATATAAAATACATCCGTGAACATGCGGAAGAGGTAAAGGAAAATTGTGCCGCACGTCGTATTGAAGTTGATGTTGATGAGTTGTTGCGACTTGACGGTGAGCGATTGGAGTTGATGCGTCGCGTAGAGTTGTTGCGTCAAGAACGGAATGAGATCGCGGAAAAGATGAAGGCGGCAAAAGCGGGGGAGCGTGAGGGGTTGATAAACCAAGGGAAAAAAGTTAAAGAAAATATTGTCGAACTTGAACCAAAACTGAAAACAGCGGAAGAATCGCTCCACGTTTTATTATTGCAAGTTCCAAATTTGACACACCCGGACACGCCAAGAGGGGAGACGGATGCTGATAATCGCGAATGGAAGATCGTAGGCAATGTCATCAAACCGAAATTTCAACCCAAGTCGCACGTGGAGCTTGCGGCGCAACATGATTTGATGGATTTTGAACGCGGCGCAAAAGTTGCTGGCGCGAAATTTTATTTTTTGAAAGGAAAGCTCGCGATTCTTGAACAGGCGTTGATCCGCTACGGCATTGATTTTGCCATACGCGAAGGTTTTACGTTTTTGATGACCCCTGATTTTGCCAAAGAAGAAGTGATGGTCGGTAAAGGGTTTTTACCGCGCGGTCCGGAAAAACAGGTGTATTACATCGAGGGTGAGGATTTGGCGCTCATCGGTTCTTCCGAGGCGACGGTTCTCGGATATCACATGAACGAAGTTTTGCGTGCCGATGAACTGCCAAAAAAATACGTGGCGCTCTCACACTGCTTTCGTCGCGAAGCCGGAACGTATGGTCGTGAATCGTATGGACTCTATCGCGTGCATCAATTTTCCAAAGTGGAGATGTTCGCTTTTAGCGCGCCGGATCAATCTGAAGCGATTCATCTTGAATTTTTGCGTCTGGAAGAATTATTTTGGAAAAGTTTGGAAATTCCGTTTCGCGTCGTTGATTGTTGTACCGGCGATCTTGGCGGATCTGATTATCGTCGGTACGATCTGGAAGCGTGGATGTGGGGCAAAAATGAGGGTCAAGGAGGATGGGGAGAGGTCACAAGCACATCCAACTGTCTTGACTTTCAAGCGCGCGGATTGAATATCAGATCAAGCAACAAAGATTTTCTTCACACATTGAATGGCACGGTCGTTGCCACGCCACGGGCATTATTGTCAATTCTCGAAAGTCACCAACAAGCCGACGGCTCCATCAAAATTCCAAAAGTTTTGCAAAAATACTGCGGATTCAAGAAGATTGGATAGAAAGCATCAAATCTTTGTCATTGCGAGCGAAGTCATACGAAGCGCGGCAATCTCTTGGTTACTGAGAGATTGCTTCGTCGTCGCAGACTCCTCCTCGCAATGACAAGATATGTTAAAATGGGGGTCACATGGAAAAACCAGAGGGGACGTTTCGCGATCATTCTCAACCGCGCTCCGGCACGCGAGGCGTATTTTATTTTTTGGGCGCCATCGCTCTCATCGGTTGGCTATACATTCTTTTCATGAGCGATCTGTTTGTGATCAACAGCGTTGAGGTTCAGGGCGCACGATCACTTGATGCCATCGATGTCAGTAGGGAAGTGCTGCAAATTTTGGATGAGCGACCTGCGTGGCGGCCTTGGCCTGCGCGTCACGCTTGGTTTGTTGATAGGCCGCGTCTCATTCATGAGCTAAGTCAGCGGTTGTTCGTGACCAACGCTTCTGTGGATAAAACCTATCTCAACGTTTTACGACTCAAGATGGAAGAGCAGACGCGTAAATTTATTTTTCATTCTCATCAGCAATATGTATGGGTTGATCTGCAAGGGACGGTTTTACACGAGCTGATGCCGGACGAGCGGCAACGGGCGCAGGCGCGAATTCTTGGATCTAAGCTACCGACTCCCGATGATCCGCCTATGTTCCATCGCGATCTGGATGATCGCGTGGTTATAGGTCAGAGCGTGGCTGATGCCTCAACCGTCAAGGCATGGCTCCAAATCGCGTCTGAAACGATTTTAGAGGGTATGAAGTACCGTGAGTTTGATCTACCAAAGACCTCAACGAGCAGCAGGGCGATTTTAAAGAGCGCGGAAGGGGAATCGGTGGTGATTGATGTCATGGAACCCATAGGGCCGCAAATTCGCGCGTATCTGATGTTTAAAAAGTCGCAACCGAAAAATATGAAGGCCATACAATATATTGATGTGAGAATACCGGGGAAAGTGTATGTGAAGTAGATACAAATGCGTAATGCGGAATGCGTAATGAGTAATGAGTATATTTGAAAAAAAGACCTTAAGGGTCTTCTAAGGTATATTGTGCGACGCTTCTTCTTCATCCTTTCATCATCCCCTCTCACAACAAAAAAATCCGACAGAGAGTGTCTGTCGGACGATGTGTTTAAAGTGCGATGATGATTCCCTGATCATCTGCCAGACTGCGGAAGGTTCGAGAGATGGGATACAGATTTTCGAACGAGTTGGCGACCGCTTCGACCTGCGACTCCCCTTCTCCGAGATCATCCACGCGCTTGAGTACCACAAACTTGTTGCAGATGTGACGCACTGTACTCAACCGATGCGCGATCACGAGTGCGCTCACTCTCCCTTGAAGAGCTCTGGCCAAGCCGATCTGTACTTCTTTTTCCGTGGTTGAATCGAGCGAGCTCGTAGCCTCGTCGATCAACATGAATCGTGGTCGCTTGGCTACGGCCGAACCGATACTCAAACGCTGCGCCTCTCCACCGGAGAGCTTGATCCCCCGTTCCCCCACCGGAGTTTCCAGCCCATGAGTCAAACGTCCGCCGAAATCGATACGCAACTCACGCATGAGTTTAAGCAGCTCTTCGTCACTCACTCGTGTCCGAGCATCCGGATCCAGACCGTACAGAAGATTGGAACGGATGGTGCCTGTCAGGATGATTGGTTGTTGCGGGATATAACCGGTATTCATGAGCCATGAACGAAGCCGTAGGTTCCGCAGGTCATGACCGTTCACAAAGATGGCGCCTTGTTCCGGATCCATCCCGCGCTGGATGAGACGCATGAGCGTCGATTTCCCTGCTCCGCTCGGACCCAAGAGTGCCACCACTTCGCCGGGTTCAATCGTAAAACTCACATCCGAGAGAACCGCGTGCCGCGCTTGGTCATTGGTCCGCAAACGGTAGGCGTGTGAGACGTGTAAAACCTCAACATGCACGCCTTCTGCGACATCCGGTTCGATGGCATTGGCAGTATCACGAATATCCGGCTTCATGGTTAGCGTTTCTTTGAGTGAGCTGACCGATGGAAAACTCCAGCTGATCCGCTGTTCAATCCGGCTCATCCGTTCGAAGCTGTCAACCATGAGACAAGACCATGTATACACCGGATAAAACAATCCCAAACTCCATTCACCGCGCCACATGTGCCAACTGCCAATCATGACGATTGCAAGCAGAGCCAGATCATTTAACATACTCCGTCGTGTCAGTTGTTTGATGAACCACAGCCAGAAGGAACGATCCTTAGTCAGGATTTCTCGAAACCGATGAGCCATGAAGCTGACCTCTTCTTCTTCTTTGCCGCCGGTTTTGATTTTTTCTACCTTATCCCATGTTTCGGTGCGATGGCGTTCCAGCCAACGAAAGGCCACATCAATAGGCACGCAGACCTCTGCGATTTTACGATGCAAGAAGCGCGACCACAAAAAGAAGATGAAGAATACCGTCGTCACGATCGCGCCGGAGAGCGGATGGAGTATCCACAAACAGACGAACGCCATGAGGAGCATGAGTGCCGTCTCGACGCCTTCAAACAGTAAGAGATCCATGATCTGATAGAGCTGATTTCTTCCCTTGTTCAGGTTTGCCGCAGACAACTGGTCATGATCTTGCAGCATTTGCCCCAAGGATTTTTCGAAGAACAGACGATTCGTCGCCTCATCGACGCTGCCGCGGCTCGCCCCGAAAAACATCTCCCGCGCGCATCCCACGTAATGACCGCACCGCTTGTGGAGAAACTTTGCCGCGGCAAATCCTCCCAGAAGAAGAACGGTCGTCTGGAGCTTATGCGTACGCACCTGATCGATCAGTTGACCAAACACCCAAGGCACCAGCATGGCGAGCGCATTCCCAAACACCGTGAACAGCATGATCGGCCGGAGCAGCCGACGGCTTTCCTGGTTCAACAACTCCTTCCAGATCCAACGGTACACATGGAGGATTTCCCCGACGCCTTTGTGATAGTCTTTCCAGTTTTCCGATTCCGCGTCCATGGCATTTCCCTTTCGGTTTTCAAGGTTCGGTGTGAGATGAAAAAAATCCCTCGCCAGTTAGCGAGGGATTTAAGATTTCAAATGGTTGATTAAAATCTCAAACAACTCGCCAACGTTCGGCCAATTCCAAACATCACGTTGCGTAAAAACGCGAGGTTCATCGTGTAAATCTTGTGGTCCTTATGATGTCGTGAATAAGAATTGGCTACGCGCGCGTCGGCGAATCTTCTAGCAAATTCGTGAGTGATTTGCGTAACAAAACCAGCGTAGCAAAGAATGGGAAGCTTGTCCAGAGGGGCTAAAATTTTATCAAAAATGATTTATCCACATCTTGACAGGGTTTTAAATTCATGGAACGGGGTATACTATAATTCATTATCCCCTCTTTTTTATGCCCTCATCCGAGCCGACACTTCAGGATCTGTTAGATGCGATGAACGCATTCGCGTCTCATGTTGATGAACAATTTAAGACGATTCGATCAGAAATGGTTACAAAACAGGAATTAGCTCGTGAATTCGCAAAATTTGAAACGCGCATGGTTAGCAAAGATTATCTTGACGCAAAGCTGACTGATCAATATACCGATCTCGTGCGCTTGTTTCGCAGAGAACTGGCGCGAGCGTAGTGTTCAATTTTCAAGATAGATCAGGATACTGGCGACTTCGGGGCGTCAATATTGATGTCCCACCAGGCTTTGACACTCGCAAACATATCACGAATCCAAAAGTACTTAATGCGCCGATAGGATTGCCGATCCGCCACGCTTCCAAACGCGTCCACGCCCATTTTATTGCACAAATACAATGCTCGTCCAAGATGGAAGCGCTGGGTAACCACCACAAAGGTTTTAGTTGATGTTGCTACCTGTCGTGCGCGTTTACAGCTTTCATAGGTACGATAACCTTCGCCGTCTGCGAGAAGATCAGATTCAGGAATGTTATTTGCGAAAAGATATTGTTTCATGGTGGAAATTTCATCCACTTCATGTCTTCCGTCATCGCCGGTGATCAAGATGCGTCCAGCGCTACGCGTTTTATATAACCATATTCCCGTATCCAGTCGATCTTGAAGTGCTTCAGATGGCACGCCCTTTCCTTTGATGCTGGCTCCCAAAACCAATGCCGTCGTCCACGCCCGTTGTTTTGGCGACACCGACTCATAATGCATCCGATTGATGTAACGCAGCTGCACATCCGCGATCATCAAAGTTGGTATCGCAATAACCATGGCACCAAGAAAAATACAGAAGCGGAGAAATTTATTCATAAACTTGCTATGTTCGTTTCTGTCATCCTGAGTGAAATCCGATGCAACGAAGGATCTTCGATCGAACAGGAAGATTCTTCACTCCGTCTGACTTCGTTCAGAATGACACAATTTTATAGTCTACTCATCCTGCGGCTTATCAATCAAAGTGGGTTGGAATCCCATCCCCTGCCCCGTAACTTTGAGCATGTCTTTATCAATTTTTGCAAATTCTCTGTTGGACAAATTATATTGGTTGACCGTGGTGCCTAAATTTCGGCCGATCGCCTGATGATGCTGTTCATAGGCTTGAAGATGTTTTGAGAGATCCGCGATGCGCACGCGTATCTCCTTGGCTTGCTCTTCTATTTTCAGCGCTTTTAACCCTTGCAACACCGTTTGCAGATACGCGGTGAATGAGGTGGGAGAAACGATGATCACGTGATACGTGCTCGCCGCTTTTTGCAACAAATTTTCCGTGTCATCCGTGACCGCGCCGATTTTGTTAATCAACAAATCATAATAAATCGCTTCATGCGGAATAAACATAAAAGCAAAATCCATAGTCCCCTCTTCCGGCCGTACGTATTTTGCCGTTTCTTTTATACGCGTTTTAAGATCGTTGACAAAAAGTTTTTCCAAGCGTTCACGTTCCGTCTCATTTTGTTCCATCACTAAACGGTTGTAATTCTCCAAACTGAATTTTGAATCCACCGGTACGATTTTATTTTGCACAAAAATCGCGGCATCCACGATTTCTCCATCTTTAAATTTGTACTGCATCTGATATTGATCCGGCGCAAAAATATTTTTGAGCAGCGTTTCCAAATAATATTCACCGAGGATGCCGCGTTGTTTTGGATTCGTCAAAATGCGTTGCAGATTTTCGAGCTGACCGGAAAAGGATAAAACTTGTTTATTCGTTTCCTCAATTTTGACGAGACGTTCCGTGACATCACGTACCGCGCTCGTCATCTGATGGCTCGCGGTTTGTTGCTGGCGAACGTTTTCCGTAAGAGATCCCTTCATATCCTGATTGAATGTTTCAATCTGACGTTGCAAAAGCAGGAGGGCTTGCGGGTCCATGGGAGGTGCTTGCGCGCGTTGGAGTTTGACGATCAGCCAAAAAAGTATGGCAAAACCCACCACTACAAGAACGATCAGCATAATTTCAAACATGACCACAGCTTATATCATTTTCTTTTCCTAAGCTATACGTCGCGCCATAGGCCCCTTGACTTATCCACACTCCCCTTATAGACACTCTTGTGTTATCTTCGCCGACAATAACCCTTATGACTTTTATGACATACGGACCAAGAGACGATGACTGGAATACTCAAGGATTGGATGAGGCCGAGGATTTGGGAAATCTCGCCGCGATCGATGTTTTATCAAAAGATGAAAAAGAACTTGATGATGAGGGTGAGCCCAAGGTTGTTGAAGAAATTGTTGACGAAGAGGAAGAGGTGGATGGACTGAAAGCATTAGATCGTTTGGAAAAACAAATTAAAAGGGAAGAGATGAGTTTACAGGATTTGGGGGTCGAAGAAGAAGAATAAATAAAACGATCCCGCCGAAGAGCTTTCGACGGGAGTCAGGCACGAGCGATCGATGGGGCATTCGATCGGACTCGCGCGTTTTTCTTTCAGTGCCCCCCGCGGTTTCCTCCTCCGCTCCTGTGTCCTCCTCCGACGAGCATCCGGAGTCCGTAGCCGACGATGAAGATTACCACCGCGGCCTCGAAGAGGAGCTGGAACATCGGGCGTACCGCGACCCACACGGCCATCATCATCCGCTCCGGCAGGCCCGGGCTGATGACGCTCGCGATCATGAGGGTGATGAACCCCAGAAGCGCGAGGGTTCCGAAGAACCATGCCGGACGGGTGAAAACGCGATGGAACAGCTGTCCCCAATTCATGCTTGACCTCCTCGGTCATCTTTTTGATCGAGCCGTCAAGGAGTCATCTTTTGATGATCCCCGGCTCTGCAAGAATTGATCACCTCTCTCTTTGTGATCAGCTCGCGCAGAATCAGGGTTTTTTCATGGCTTTATCAGCCATTTTCAATAAATAGTATAGCATAAAAATGGTCTTTTGTCAAGGGCTGTCCGATCAAAAATCCAAACCCTCTCTCGCCGGAACTCCGTGATAAAAATAGTGTTTGACGAGCGTCATGTCTGTGACGAGATCGGCTTTGTCTTTGAATGATTGGGGAGCGTCGCGACCGGTCAAAATAAGTTCGATATTCGGCGGCCGATGATCGAGAAGCGCGAGCACGTCAATTTCTTGGATGATGCCAAGGGCTGTTGAAGAATTTATTTCGTCCAAGATAATAAGATCGTGACGCTGTTCATCAAACAATTTTTTGATGATGGAAAGCCCTCGCTCCCCTTCTTGACGATCTTCATCAATCACACCAAAACGAAATTTATTTGTTTTTGGATCAATGCGATCAAGACCTGTTGGATACAGATCGATTTCAGGCAGTCGCAATTTGATCAGCTCGCGTTCCGAATAATGCGTCTCCCCGCCCTTGTCAAAAAAGACGATGGCGACTTTTTTTCCTTTGGCGATGGCTCGTATAGCCGTCCCCAAAGCGGCCGTAGTCTTTCCCTTGCCATTTCCGGTGAAAAGCTGAATCAAACCCCACTTTTCCGGTCGAGAATCTGGCATAGGTTGACAAAACTTCAGTTTTGTTAGATTATATGAGTGTCATTTTAACCGGTTCTTTCACCATCCACACAGGAGGCATCATGCCCACCGGAGTAAGGTCCATTCGTTTCGATGCCGGAGCCGCAGCGGCAATCTTCTGGAAATGGATGCTGGAGGTCAACTTCTCGGCTTTGTCTGCCACGGGCGCGAGTGTCATCGTAAACCGAGACATGACCGACAGCAGGCTCTGGCTTGCGCTCGTAAAGCACGTCAGGGCGCAGATCACCGTGCAAGATCTCGAGCTCGATGACGGCTGCGAACGCAGCCCGAAAGAAAAGGAGGTAGGAAATTTGTCCACCGACTTCGGCATGGGTGGTCGGAAGCACCACTTCGAGGTGGTACTCTCCCACACAACCCTGCAGGTCACCTTCCTCGGTCGCGAGCTGTCCATGGCGAACGGTCAGACCCACGCGTCGGCAGGACGTCACTGATCCATGGTCCTTCGACCCACGCTGAACTCAAGCGCGGGTCTTTTTTTATTTACCAACTTCTGTCATTGCGAGGAGCGAGTCTTCGAGTGACGCGGCAATCTCTTAGCTTCGGGGAGATTGCTTTGTCGTCGAACTCCTCGCAATGACAAAGAGCGCGAATTTTTATGAACACCCGCTCGTTGCTCCGCAATTCAAGCATTTGTAGCAGGCCGCGTTACGCACCATGATGGAACCGCATGTGTCGCAGGCGGGAGCGTCGGCTTGATTGTTGAAGGTTGGAGGATTTGGTAAAAGCGAGGTTTGTTGCACGGGAATCGACGTAACGACCGATGCCACGGTTTCCGCCAAGGTTGGAATTTTAATTTCGTCAAGGTTGTTTAGCCCGATAGAGGCGCGATCTTCGAGCGACAAAAATTTGAGGGCAAGCCATCGAAAAATGTAATCCACGATGGATTTGGCCACGCGAATTTGCGGATTTTGGGTAAAACCGGAAGGTTCAAAGCGCACATGCGCGAATTTATCCACCCACAATTTGAGCGGCACGCCATATTGCAAGCCGATGGAAATCGCCGTGGCAAACGAGTCCACCAATCCTTTGATCACGCTCCCCTCTTTGTTCATGGTAATAAACACTTCGCCGGGCGTTCCATCATCGTACAGACCGACGGTGATATACCCTTGATGGGAACCTATTTGGAATTTGTGCGTAATCGAACGCCGCTCATCGCTCAAGCGCCGACGACGAGGCGCTTGAGTGTCATTGCGAACGAAGTGAAGCAATCTCTCTTCTTTTTCGGAGATCGCCGCGTCACTCGAAGACTCGTTCCTCGCAATGACAGATGGATTTTCCTTTTTCTTTGTCACCTCTTCCCGACTTGTTGTCAACGGTTGTGATCTTTTACAGCCATCGCGGTAAATGGCGATCGCTTTGAGTCCAAGTTTCCAACCTTGGAGATACACTTGAGCGATCTCTTCCGTTGTGACATGTTCGGGCATGTTGACGGTTTTGGAAATGGCGCCGGAAATAAACGGTTGCACCGCCGCCATCATTTTTACATGACCCGTGTAATGAATGGATCGTTCACCTTTAGCCGGCTTAAAAGCGCAATCAAAAATTGAAAGGTGAGATGCCTTGAGGTGTGGAGTGCCTTCGATCGTGTCATGCTGATCGATATACGCCAGAATATCTTTACACTCCTCCTCGGAATAGCTTAAACGACGCAGAGCCTCGGGAACGGTATCATTCACCATTTTCATCATACCCCCACCCACCAACCATTTGTATTTGACGAGCGCGATATCCGGTTCAATGCCCGTGGTGGAACAATCCATCAAAAACGAGATGGTTCCGGTTGGAGCGATCACGGAAATTTGCGAATTTTTATATCCGAATTTTTCCCCTGCCGCCACGGTTCTGTCCCAACAGACGCGAGCTTCTTGCCAAAGATCTTGTGGCACGCCTTGTGGGGAAATTTGCAACGCCGCATCACGGTGTTTGCGCATCACCCGCAGCATGGGTTGTTCGTTTTTGGCATACCCGCGAAATGCCCCGAGTTTTTCCGCGATGTTGGAGGATTGTTCGTAAGCGACCCCGGACATGACCGAACTTACGGCCGCGGCGATATTTCTCCCTTCGTCGGAATCATAGGCCAACCCCATGGACATAAGGAGCGAGCCAAGATTCGCATAACCCAAACCCAAAGGACGATAATCATGCGAATTTTGTTCAATGGCCGGCGTCGGGTAACTGGAAAAATCCACCACAATCTCTTGCGCCATAATCATGATGCGGCAACAGTGTTCGTAGGCGGTCACATCAAAATCACCATTGGCTTTCCGGCAACGCATAAGATTGATGGAGGCGAGATTGCAGGCTGAATCATCCAAAAACATGTATTCCGAACAGGGGTTTGAAGCGTGAATGCGATCGGTATTTGAACACGTGTGCCAATCGTTGATCGTAGTGTCATACTGCACGCCCGGATCACCGCATTCCCATGCCGCTTGGGCGACTTGGTTCATAATCTCACGAGCGTGAAATCGTTCGCAGGGTTCTCGGTTGGTCACAAAGCGCGTCCACCACTCGCCATCCGTTTCCGCCGCTCGCATAAACTCATCGCTGACTCGCACGGAATTATTGGCGTTCTGGAAAAAGATGGAACTGTACGCTTCGCCATTGATGCCTCCGTCATAACCCGAATCAATTAACGCGTGCGCTTTGCGTTCTTCTTTTGCTTTACACCAAACAAATTCCATGATGTCGGGATGATCCGCGTTCAACACCACCATTTTGGCGGCGCGACGTGTTTTGCCGCCGCTCTTAATGACCCCGGCAAAAGCATCGAGTCCACGCATGAAAGAGACCGGGCCGGATGATTTTCCCGATGATTGCGAAAGGTTTTCTTTGGATGACCGTAAACGCCAGAGATTGGCGCCGGAGCCGGAGCCATACTTAAACAACATCCCTTCCGTAACCGCAAGATTCAAAATGGAGCGCATGTCGTCCTGTACCGAATTGATGAAACAAGCCGAGCATTGCGGCTTTGGATTGACGCCCACGTTAAACCAGACAGGGCTGTTAAAAGCGGCGCGTTGATTGACGAGAATGGATGTGAGCTCGGCTTCAAAAGCATCGGCATCTTCCGCGATCGCAAAATATCCGCCGCGACGACCCCAACCGGCTATGGTTTTTGCTACTCGATTGACCAATTGACGGACGGAAGTTTCTCGTTCCGAAGTGCCTAATCTGCCTCGAAAATATTTGGAAACGATAATGTTGGTTGCCGTTTGCGAATAAAATTTCGGTACCTCCACTTCTTTTTGTTCAAAAACCACTTTCCCTTTGTCATTGGTGATAACGGCATCGCGTTTTTCCCACGAAATGGCATCAAACGGATGGATCGCGGGTTCTGTGTAAAATCGTGAAACGTGGATTCCCTTTCCATAAACGGGTTGATCGCTCACACGCAAAGTTTGTGATCGATATTCCAAATACCGTTTCGCAATATGAATCAAATTTCGATCAATAAGCGTTAAACTGACGATCTCTCTCACTTCGTCAGCCGTTGGAACTTGCAATCCGTCGAAACGATGTTGCAGGCGAGATACCACATTTTCCGCCGTGGCGCGGATGAGAGCTTCGTCTTGCGTGCCGGCGTCAAGAAAAGCGCGTCGGATCGCTTTTTCGAGCTTTTCTGGTTGGAAATCTTCGCTGCGGCCATCGCGTTTTTTTATGGATTTGACCGAGGTCACATACTGCCATACGGCTTGAGCGGCTTGCTTGGCTTCCAATAAATCTTTGGGGTGCGTTTCGGAGGAGGTAACGGGAGAGAAAGTGTGTTCACTCATATAAATCGTTAAAGAATAAGTGTCTATATATTGTGGCTGAAATTGAATTATACCACAAGATATAGTGGTCAAGAACTCTTTTGCGACCCTTTCTGTGGATAATGTTGTTTAAAGTCCCAAGGACAGGTTCATCGCCGGTCGATCCTTTGATTCCGGAGGCGAGAGGGGTAGTGGAATCGTTTGTTTTTGACCTTGACGATCAAAAAATTGAACTTCTCCATGGCGCAAAGCGTGCTCATACACGTCTCGCGTCACTCGAACGTCTTGCAAACAATATTCACGTAATTTTTCGATCTCTCCCTTGCGCCAATACTCTACCGCCATCAAACCGTCGCCGCTCTTCCCCATCCCAAGGGTCCCCTGGGCCACTGAATCCAGTTTTATGCGAAACCCTAATTTTTTTTCAATTTCCGCCAAGAGATCTATGGTCGGCAGCCGTAAGATATCGCCCGTGTAATAAGATTGCAAACAGGGATAATCAAAGCCGATAAGGTTGTAACCGATAATGCAATCGGCTCGTTCCAGACGAGGCCAGAGTTTTGGTAAATCCTCTTCCAAAAAGGACTCAAAAGAGTCTGTTTCATAAAAATACACCCCGACTAAAGAGACCTGCAAAAGCGCGGGGTTATACACACCGATGTCTTGAAAGGTATTCCGCGTTTCAATATCTAAAACAATTTCACGCCTCATAGTTCAATACATGGATCATAGAAGCCCAGAATAGCACAAGCGTTTTTTGTCTGCTACACTGGGCTGAACATACAAACAAATGTTATGCGACGATACTTTTTGAGCCTGCCCATCATCATTTTTTTTCTGACCCAGGTGGCTCCGGCCTACGCGGAACTGGACGTGGCGATTCCAAAAAAAGTCTGGCAGGCTGTGGTTTGGGTGCAATGCGATCGTCGCCAGGGTTCCGGAACGGTCATTCAAGGTGACCGCGGATATGTGCTGACAAACGCCCATGTGGCGATAGACATAGAAACAGGCATCCCCGCCAAAGAATGCTTGATCGGTTTTCTGGAAGATCCAAAAAAGCCGCCGTTTTATTTTTACAAAGCCGCGGTCAATCGCTCCGTCTATCAACCGGAAAAAAGCCGCGATTTTGCCATCCTCCAAATCGGTGAACCTGTCAGTCAGACCATTTTAACCCTTCCATTCCCGGCACTCGCGACGCAAGAATTTTCCCAAATTGGCGATCAGATTCAAACGTTCGGTTATTCCGGAAGCGGAAATCAACTCATGACCAGTCATGGGGTCATTCAAGGATTCTTGAGCGGCTTTATTCAAACCAGCGCAGGGATCGCTCCGGGCGATTCCGGCGGCGCGGCGGTTGATTCCAAATTTCATTTTATCGGCATTCCCACGCGCGTTGTCACCATCACCTACGAGTCGGGAAAAACCGCCAGCACCACCAATGAGCTTGTGGATATTCGCGCGATTATGACGTGGCTTGATACGTATGGAACAAACGAACACGATCGCTTTTTCAGTCATGATAATTATTTTCAGTATCATCAAAACGCGGTCTTTATCAATCAACAAGATTTGGGATGTACCTACATCGCGAGAACCAGAGTCAGTCCTACGGTGTATTGCCTTCTTCCCGGAACGGAGCGTTTGAGCTTTCCCAATACCGCCACTTTTCTCTCGTGGTATCCGGATTTTGACAGCGTCATCAATGTTGCTCCCACGGCATTGGCAAACTATGCGTTATTAAGAAATGTCACGTTTAAGCCGGGCACGCTCGTTAAATCAGCCACCTCGCCGCGTGTGTATGTGGTTGTGGATGGGTTTGGAACCATGCGTTGGGTGCCGACGGAAATCAAAGCTCGCTCCCTATGGGGACCCAACTGGTCCAGCTTGGTTCACGACATTCCGGATGAGTTTTTTACCAACTACACGATCGGCCAGCCGTTGGAGGAATAAAACTTACAGGAAACCCCCTGCCCCCTTATCAGGGGGTTTAAGATCGCTCATATCCTCCCCTGATAAGGGGAGTTAGAGAGGTTTCAGTTTGCCGATTGTTCCGCCCTCTTTCTCTCAAAATTTTTCAAAAATTGTTTGCGCACTCGGAGACTTTTCGGCGTGACTTCCAAGAGTTCATCATCGCCAAGATATTCGAGCGCTTCCTCCAAACTCATGTTTCTCGGCGTGGTCAATCCTTCCGCCACTCCGTCACCCTTGGAACGCATGTTGGAAAGTTTCTTTTCCTTGCACACGTTTACTTCCAAATCTTCCGGTTTGGCATTTTGGCCGATCACCATCCCTTGATAAACCTTTACGTTGGGACCGATAAACAGTTGTCCTCGTTCTTGAGCGGCTTGAAGACCGTAGCTGTTTGATTCGCCCGTTTCAAAGGAAATCAACGAACCGTGAGGCGAAGTTTCGATGGTTCCGATAAACGGTTGATACCCGAGAAAAATTGAGTTGATAATCCCCTGCCCCCGCGTGTCCATCATAAATTCCGTGCGATAACCGATGAGCCCGCGCGTGGGAATCATAAATTGCAGATACGCTGTGGCTTGCCCTGAGCCTGTCGAAGGGTCGACACGCATATCTTGCATTTCGCCCTTGCGTCGTCCCATTTTTTCGATGACTGATCCGCTCGCGTTTTCCGGGCATTCGATCGAAACTTCCTCAAACGGTTCGGCAAGCTCACCGCTGGCGGATTTTTTCATGATGACTTGCGGACGCGACGCTTGCAACTCAAAACCCTCGCGACGCATGCGCTCGATCAAAATCGCGAGATGCAATTCTCCACGGCCGGAGACGATAAATGTTCCGTCACCTGTGCCGGGTTCGACTCGAAGCGCCACATCGTTTTGCAGTTCACGTTCCAAACGTTCTTTGATGTTGCGCGAGGTGGTAAATTGGCCTTCTTGTCCCGCAAATGGAGAGGTATTCACGCCAAACGTCATTTTGACGGTAGGCTCTTCGATTTGAATGATTGGCAACGCTTCCGGCTTCTCGAGATCGGCCACGGTCTCACCGATATTGATTTCCGGAATGCCGGCAAACGCCACAATGTCTCCGGCCTTGGCTTCCGCGACTTCAATGCGGTTCATCCCCATAAAACCCATCAAGCTCGCGATCTTGGCTGGAACCATCTTACCTTCACGATTGATCCACATAACCGCACCGGGTCGAAATGTTCCTCGTACAACGCGTCCGGTCGCCATCTTTCCTTTATAGTTGTCATAATTGATGTTTGCGACGGAAACTTGAAGCGGAGCGGAAGCGTCAACGACCGGTGCCGGAATTTCTTTGATGATCGTTTCAAAAAGAGGCTTGATGTTTGTCATTTTAGAAAGATCATCCTCCAGTCCGGCCTTGCCCTGTTTGGCGGACGCGTAAATCACGGGAAAATCTTGTTGGCGATCGGATGCGCCGAGCGTTACAAACAAATCAAAGGTTTGATTCAAAACCCAATCCGGCCGAGCATCCGGCTTATCAATTTTATTGATGACGAGAATAATGCGGTGTCCAGCTTGAATGGCTTTGCGCAACACAAAACGTGTTTGCGGCATGGGTCCTTCTTTGGCGTCAACCAACAAAAGCGCGCCATCAACCAAATTCATAATGCGTTCGACCTCACCGCCAAAATCCGCGTGACCCGGAGTATCAACAATGTTGATTTTTGTGCCGTTGTACATGACCGCCACATTTTTTGCCAAGATGGTAATGCCCCGTTCGCGTTCCAATTCGTTGGAATCAAGAATCGTTTCACCCTCAAGTCCACGTTCCTTAAACGTATCGGATTGTTTCAATAACGAATCAGCCAAGGTGGTTTTCCCATGGTCAACGTGAGCGATGAGCGCGATATTTCGGATGTCTGTCATGAGGGCAGGATCATATCGAATTTTGAGAATGGTGTCAATAAATTGTAGTCGCGGCCAGGATGTCCTCTAAGTGTTCAGCAGGTTGTCCTTATGGATATCCAAGGGGTTTCCAATGAGTGTGTGCTGACAGCCCCCCCCCTGTGTCATTCCCGCGTAGGCGGGAATCTAGCTATGAAATAAAAGGGTTATGAAGGTACAGGAGCTCATAACCTTTTTTATTCGGCCGCTGGATTCCCTTCTTCAAGGGAATGACCGAGGGTCATTTGGCTGAAACCCTAAATAAATTGAAGAACCCCCGAACACGAGATCGTGTCGGGGGTTCGAGTAGAGAGTTTGCGCGGCCATCCATCTATCACCATTGATTGATGAATGGCCGCGCTGCCGGTCAGGTGAGGAGCGGCCGCATCGGCGGCGAGGCGCGCGCGGTGGCGGAGGCGGTGAGGTGCCGCGCGGTGGGAGCGATGTTGCTGTCGGTGCTGATGGGCCGGTCGATGCCGATGCGCCGCCAGAGGGTGAGGGCGTAGGCGCCGTCGGTCTCGGTCGGGTGGTTGATGGCGGCCGCCGGGTCGTAGTGGCTGGTATTGGCCGCCTCCTTGGTGACGTCCTCGCCGCCGGTGTCGGTGAAGATCGGCGGCGGGGTCGTCTCGTCGGCGCTCGCCGTGACCACGTTGTCGGCGACGATCGTCGACGGGTCGGGGTTGGTGAAGCCGATCACGGAGAGGAGCGTCGCGACGAGGATGGAAACGAGGAAGGTGTGCTGCTTCGGGGGACCGTTTGCCTGCCGCATGGGAACCTCCTTGTTTGCCCGTTGAAGGGCTGTTGTGGTTAATAGGATGCACGAAAACCGGAATTTTGTCAAGGGTTATGAGTCGATTTGTAATAAATTTCGCAAAAAATGGGCATTATTTCCACATAAAAAAGCCGCAGAGCTGACGGGGTAGCACCATTCAACCCAAATGCTGTCATTCTGAACGCAATTCTATGGAGTGAAGAATCTTCGGCTCCGATCGAAGATCCTTCGTTTCGTCGGACTTCACTCAGGATGACAGATGGCTCACGCAGCAAGCTGCGGAGTATTGACCCTAAAAGAGAATAAAAAAAGCGGGGGATGCCGCTTTAGAGAAGATCGGAAGATCGATCGAAGGTTCGTGCTACGTCTGCTCGGGATCAAGCATTTCTTCGGCTTCTTCTATCACCTCGTCAAACGCTTGAAGCTGCGTGAGAAGCGTTTGAGACGCATCCATCTCTCTTAGTTTATCCACGCCTGATCGAAGTCGCTTGCCGCAACGCTCGAGTCTCGCCAACGCTTCAAAAAACGGCGGCAGATCCGCAAGCATGGGTTCGACTGCACCGAGAATCTCTGCAGACGCTTGATCCCAGCCACCACCTTGTAACGCCTCCAGCTTCGTGAACCGTTCCGCCAACCCTCGCTGCTCATTCAGCATGATCGTGAAATGATTGATCGCCTGCTGGATATGCGCGTGCAAACGCTTGATCAGACGGCTGAAACCGTTGAATCGTTCCAGGCTTTCGCTCAAACGGGTAAGCAAGACTTCGACTTGAGCTTCGGCCGCGAGGAGTTGGGAGTGCATCTCGCTTGATTCTCCCCCCATCTTTTTTGCTCCCACCCGAAAACCATCAGCTTCATCAATCAGGATGTCGAGTTGGGTCTCAAACCAGTCGCACACTCTCGCGAGAGTTGAGTGATGTCCGACTTGAGATCGGTTGTCTTCCAGAAGATCTTCCTTCAGCAGTCGCCATCGCAGACCCAGGAGCTGCAGAGCTTTGTCCGGAGCCTGCGCGAGCAGTTCCATCCGCTTAGCCTCCAGTTGTCGGCGATGCAAACGCCAATTTAAGAGCCGCAAAAGATAAGTCTCCGGAAAGATAAAAAGAACCAGAATAGAGAAATTGCTGAGGCTAAAACCGGCAAGAAGACCTACGATGATGGCTTGCAGTCCAATCAGGCTGAGCCACGGAACGTTCAGCAATGGGACGTGTAGACAGGCGGGATCCTTACAGAGCGAGGTATTGTTCATCACTTTTCTGACTTCCCACCATCGAGGCAGCGTCTCCGGTTCGCCGCACAGAGCGAGCAGTTTGCTCCTCTCACCCGTGGGATCCGCCTCTCGCGCCAGAGCCGCCGGCGCAGACAAGGCTAATGCCCTTTTCTTTGCCATGATAGCCTCCGTTGTTTGAGTGAAAAAGTGCGCCAACAGATCAACTGGATCCATCGGATGATCCATCCTGCAATGATTTGCTGCGGTCGTCAAATGTTTTTCGATGACTGTTTTTATTATTCTTTTTATGTGACTTTGTAACGAAGTGATTGATCAAAAAAACAAAGGTATCAAAAAAGTCCGACCGGACTTTTTTGATACCTTTGTTTTTTTTCTAGCCAATACTCCGAAGCTCTGACTAGCGTTATCCTCTGTCATCCTGAGTGAAGTCCGACGAAACGAAGGATCTTCGACCGATCGAATCCGGAGATTCTTCACTCCATAGAATTGCGTTCAGAATGACAGCGTTTTGATGATCAAGAATCTTTTAACTTTTTCAGTTTCTCGATGATTCTCTCGGCAAACGCGCTTCCGTCATCCGTGGGGAGAAATTGATGAGCGCGCTCCCCCATCTCGCGTCGGGTTTTTTCGTCGTGGATCAACAACTTGGCTGCAGCCAAAAGTTCTGCATCGAATTTTTTTGAATCTTGTCGGATGACGATCGCTGCCCCGCGTTCTTCAAATGCGCGGGCATTAAATTCTTGATGCGACTTTGGCATAGGAACGATGATCATCGGTTTTTTCAGCGCCGCCAGTTCCGACAACGTTCCCATGCCTCCTCGACACACAATCAGATCCGCCGCCGCATACGCAAGCGCCATGTCATCATTAAAAAATTCCCTCCCCACATATCCCGCCTGTAACCTGTCACCTGTAACCCGTGACCTCCCCTTCCCTATTCCCGTCCCATGAATCACCTGTGTAAATTTGAGCCAGTTTGATCTTGTTCGATCCACCATTTCATTCAACGCCTGCGCGCCTGTACCGCCTCCGAAAATCAGAGTGATAGGTTTATCCTCAGACAATCCAAAATGATGCAGGGCAACACGTCGCGAAGGCAAATGTGATGAAGAAAAAAGTGTGGGTGTTGGTATTTGTTCATCCGTCACCCGATCTCCAAACGGCGCGCGCTCATATTCAAAAGAAGTGGTGACGCTCGCGCAGAGCGAGGCGATTTTTTTATTCGCCAAACCGGGCACCAAATCCAGTTGATGCGTGAAACAGGGAAGGTGTTTTTTCGACGCGGCATAAATCACAGGCACGGCGGTAAATCCTCCAACGGTCACGATCGCGTCAGGTTTAAGTTCTCGGATCAGTGTTTGAGCGAGATGCTGAACCGTAAACCATGCGAATGGAAATGTCAGCCAACGCCAACTCGGATAGCGGGGCCACTTAACGATCGGCAAAGACTTAAAAAGAATGTCCAAAGCCTCCACTAATTTTTTCTCCGGACCATTTGGCGTACCAATCCACACAAACGACCAATGAGGCTCAAGCTTCTTCAACTTTTTTGCCACAGCCAAAAGCGGGGTCACAGGCCCCAGAGTTCCACCACCAACAAAAAGAATTCTCATAGGCATTAGGCTTTAGGCTTTAGGCATTAGGCGCTAGGCTTTAGGCATTAGGCTTTAGCTAGTGCCTAGTGCCTAGCGCCTAGTGCCTAGCGCCTGATGCGCCTCGGAATCCCTGCCACGAGCCCCATGGCCGAGAGCATCACGGTCATGGCTGATCCGCCGTGGGAAATAAACGGCAGCGTCACACCGGTGATGGGTAAGAGGCCTATCATGGATCCCACATTCAATAATGACTGAATCGCAATCCAAATGCCAACACCTGATGCCAGATACATCCCGAAAGGATCAGAAGACTGGCGCGCGATCCTCAAACAACGCCAAATCAAAAAACCAAACAGCGAGACGATCACCATCATAAGCAAAAATCCCAACTCTTCACCCATCACCGCGGAAATGGAGTCGGATGCCACTTCCGGCAAATACAAATATTTTTGTCGCGAATGGCCATAGCCCAATCCAAACCACCCGCCGGAACCAATGGCTAAAACGGCTTGGTTGATGTGGTATCCGACTCCCTTTGGATCCAGTTCCGGATGAAGGAACGTCATAAAACGCGCGGCGCGATAGGGAGAAAATTTGATGAGCAAGCCCAACAATCCCCCTCCCAGGAGACACAAAGAAACAAACCATCTCATGGGCGCTCCGGATAAAAAATAAAGCGCGAGGGCCATACCGACGATCACGGCCATGGATCCGGTATCCGGTTGAAAGATCAGCAGCAACATGACCGCGCCCACGGCGCATAAAAACGGGAGCAACCCGGTTTGCGTATCATGAGCCGATGCTCCGCGACGCTTTTCCAACCAAGCGGCCAAATAAATCAAAAAAGTGAATTTAACCAACTCCGATGGCTGAAAGGTTAAAAAACCGATACGAAGCCAGCTGTGCGAACCATGAATTTTGATCCCTATGCCCGGGATATACACAAAAATCAACAACACGAGACTGGCAAGAAAAATAAAAAAAGCCCATGACCGCCACTGACGATAATCCATCAGGGAAAAAAATAAAAAACCTATGAGACCGGGAATAATACCGGAGAGAATTTGTCGTTTAACAAAAAACAAACTATCGCCCGTTTGTTGGAAAGCGGCAGGACCGGAAGCGGACATCAACATGATGAGCCCGAACGCCACGAATCCGATCGTGCCAACGACGATCGTAAAATCAAGAGAACGAAAACGTTGAAAGATTGGCATGATTTTTTTTCCTTTACGCATGATCAATGATGGCAAGAACCACCCCGAAACCGGCGCAGACAAAAGATACCATCCAAAAACGCATCACCACGGCCGGCTCACTCCATCCGATGGCTTCCAGATGGTGATGGAGAGGTGAACTCTTGAATATCTTTTTCCCATGGCGCGTGATCTTGCTGATCCATTGCACCAGCACGGACAAACTCTCCAACACAAAAGGCAAACCTATCACCAAAAGCAAAAACGGTTGGTTGGTCATAAGAGCCACCACGCCTAAAACCGTTCCGAGTGACATGGAACCGGTATCTCCCATAAACACCCTTGCCGGATGGACGTTAAACCATAAAAATCCCAGGAGCGCGCCGATGATCGCCATACAAAGAGTGGCGAGATCGGTTCGTCCTTGTGACCAGGCAATCACCGCATAAGCGCCAAAGGCGGCGAGCAAACTTCCTCCGGCAAGGCCATCCAACCCGTCGGTGACATTCACCGAATGAGAGGTCGCAGTGATGGTCAGCATAAAAAACGGGACATACCACAAACCGATCTGAAACGTTCCCATAAAAGGAAGATGGATTTGATTCCAATCAAGTTTGGTATAAAACCACCATGCCCCGATCGCGGAGACAAGAATATAAGAAAGAAGACGTTGGCGCATGCGCAAACCGCCCCCATTTGGACCACGATGTTTGACATTAAGGTAATCATCCACAAGACCGATCAGAGCGGCGGCAATCATGAGTCCCAAAGGCAACCATGTTTGACCCCGTGAGAGAAAGGAAATGCGACATAAAAGCGACACGGGTCCCGCCAGTTGGCATCCAGCCGCAAGCAAAAGCGTTACGAGAAGAACGGTTCCCCAAATAACCATCCCTCCCATGGTTGGCGTTCCGGCCTTTTTTTCGTGCAACGCCGCCATCACCGGCGCGCTGGCAGCATCTCGAATGGATTTTCCCATTCCCAAACGTTTTAAAACGCGGATGAGGAGCGGCATTAAAAAAGCGGCGATCAAAAAGGATAAAGAAGCCATGCCGATGGATCGGGCAACGAGCAAAGAGTCATTCATAGTTCGACAAGCTCACTATAGACCATGGGTTAGTTCAACAGTTATGGTTTCATTCTATCACGCATTGACGAGAGTCAGATAGAATAACGCGCCCATCCACGGCAAACCCCACGCGCAAGCCACTATTAACAAACTTGCCGCCAAATAAAAATCCGTCCGGTAAATTCCGTACGCGATCACGAGATCCAATAACGTGATCAAAAACCATACCCCGGGTAAAATCCAAGCCCATGTCCAAGAACCTACCTGATCAATGCCAAGATACACGTTGTAGTGGCTCACGAAAGCGGGATGGTGTTTACGCATCGGCACAACTTTCCATAAAAAATAGGTTGATCCGACCATCACCAACAAAAGAGAAGCGATGGCGACCCAACGAAAAAACAGATGCTGCCAAGCCTGTTTTGCGGAAAACAACCAAGCATCCGCATGCATCACGTCCCGTATCATACTACCTGAATCACCTCTTTGACTTCCGGAACCATTTCTTTTAGCGTGTCTTCAATGCCGGCTTTAAGCGTTAATTCCGACATGGGGCAACCAACGCACGAACCTTGAAGACGTACCTTTACTTGGCCTGTTTCCGGTTCCACATCCACCAATTCCACGTTTCCACCATGCATCGCCAGACCCTCACGAAGAATTTTGAGGACAGTTTCGATTTCGATTTTTAACTCTGCTTTAGATTTCATAGACATTTGTTATCTTGACAAGATTGGCTTTTATCCCTACTCTACTCTCTACATTCGATATTCAAATTTCTTTATTCCACTTTCCATCCTATGGCTCACAAAAAAGCAGGTGGTTCAACTTCCTACGGTCGCGATTCGCAAGGTCAGCGCTTAGGCATTAAACGATATGCGGGCGAGGTCGTCAAACCCGGAAACATTCTCGTTCGTCAACGCGGAACCGTGGTTCGCCCCGGTTTGAACGTAAAAAAAGGATCTGACGATACATTATTTTCGACCATACTCGGCATGGTCAAGTTTACCAACAAACGCGTAAAACAATTTACCGGCGCTTTCAAAATGGCAAAGCTGGTCAACGTGGTTCCGATAGAGAAAAAGTAAATTCGGTCTGACCTCCCTCCTTACGAAGGAGGGAATGAGGGAGGTGGTGGGGAAATTCATTTTCTGGATCGTTTCGCCGCCGCTTTTAAGAATCCGACAAACAATGGGTGCGGATGGAACGGCCGCGAAAGAAATTCCGGATGGAATTGGCTGGCCAAAAAAAACGGATGTCCTTTGAGCTCTATCATTTCCAACAATGCCCCGTCCGGCGAAAGGCCGCTCGATAAAAGTCCCGCCGCTTCAAATTCGCAGCGATAGAGAGGATTACATTCATAGCGATGGCGATGCCGCTCAACGATCCGCTCTTTTCCATACAGTTTGCGCGCGAGCGTCCCCTGTTGAAGTAAACAGGGATACGCGCCCAAACGCATGGTGCCACCATAATCTTTATTTTTTATTCGCTCTTCCTGTTCGTTCATAAGATGGATTACAGGGTAGCCGCACGTTGGAACAATTTCCGTGGTATGCGCGTCTTTCCGCTTTAACACATGCCGTGCAAATTCGATGGTCGCCAATTGCAAACCGTAACACAACCCGAGATAGGGCACCTTTTTTTCTCGCGCATACCGAATCGCTCGTATTTTTCCCTCAACCCCGCGAGTCCCGAAGCCGCCCGGCACAAGAATTCCGTCCAATCCTTTGAACGGTTGCTTGATTTTTCCGTTGCTTGATTCCAGTTCTTCCGCATTCAACCAAACAATTTCCGGTTTCCGTTTGATGGTCCAAGCCGCGTGTTTAATCGCTTCCAAAACGGAGAGATACGTATCCGTTAAAAGAAAGTTTCCCGTGGAAGCATATTTGCCGACGATCCCGATACGAACCGGCCGCTCGGATTCCCTGATGCGCTTTGTCAAAGCTTTCCATTGACGAAGATCAACGGATCTTTTTTTGAAATGAAGTTTTTCCAGAACCCTGTCCGCCACCCCTTCTTTGGCAAATCGCAAAGGAATTTCGTAAATGGAAGAGACGTTGGGGGCGGCAAACATATCTTCCGATCTCACGCTGCACGCAATCGATAATTTTTGTTTACGACGATCATCAATGGGATTTTGAGAACGACAAATAATGATATCCGGTTGCAAACCCGCGGCGTTCAACGACCGCACCGCGTATTGCGTCGGCTTTGTCTTCATCTCCCCCAAATTCGGCGGAACGGGCAAATAACTGACCAACATCAACAAAACATCGTTCGGCGCTTCCATGCGCATCATCCGGCACGCTTCCAAATACAAAAGATTTTGATACTCACCGACCGTACCGCCAATTTCGATCAACGTTACATCAGCTCCTCGAGTCTGAGCCTCAGAGTCGAAGACATTTACCGCTTCCGACGCTCGCTTGATGCGTCCGATAATTTCCAAGGGAACATCCGGTACCCATTCGACCGTTCTTCCTCCATAGCCCAGCGCCCGCTCACGGGCGATGATGGATTGAAACACGCTTCCAGAGGTCATCACGTTTAACCGCGTGAGATCCTCATCTAAAAAACGCTCGTAATTGCCCAAGTCTTGATCGGTCTCGATCCCGTCTTTCGTGACAAACACCTCGCCGTGTTCGATCGGATTGAGCGTTCCCGGATCTACATTGAGGTAAGGATCAATTTTGATGGCTGTAACACGCAAACCGCTCGCTTTGAGCAGAGCTCCTATCGAGGCGGTGACCACTCCCTTACCAACGCCGGACATTACGCCGCCTGATACAAAGATGTAGGTGCGTCGTCGTAACATACAAGAACACATTCTATCCCTCGCGCCGACTCTTTGCACGAGCCGGTCAATAGGTTATTCTTACGGACATGTCCACAGCTCTTCATGAACAGAAATGCGTGCCATGCGAAGGCGGGGTTCCATCATTAAATAACGATGAGGCCTTGAAACTTGCCGCACAAATCAATGGCTGGATTTTAGCGCCGGACACAAAATCCATTTCACGAGAATTTCTTTTCAAAAATTTTCGTGAAGCATTGGCTTTCATCAACAAAGTGGGTGAGATCGCCGAAAATGAAAACCACCACCCGGATATCCATTGTTGGTGGAATAAGGTAAAGCTGGAACTTTCCACCCACGCCATCGGCGGACTCTCAAACAACGATTTTATTTTAGCGGCAAAAATTAACCGAGTGTCATAAAAATGAACTACCCCGCCGCAAGCGGACGGGGTATCAATCCTAAATCAAAACTCTGTCATTCTGAACGCAATTCTATGGAGTGAAGAATCTTCGGATCCGATCGGTCGAAGATCCTTCGTTTCGTCGGACTTCACTCAGGATGACAGATGGCTCACGCAGCAAGCGGATGGGGTATTGGACCCGCAAGGAAAATAAAACTGTTACTTCCCAAATCTCCTTTGTCGTGAGGCGAATGTCTCGAGGGCTTGATCGAGATCCTCTTCGCTAAATTCCGGCCAGTGATGTTTACACCAATAGAGTTCGCTGTACGCCGCTTCCCATAAAAGAAATCCGCTGGTGCGTTCTTCGCCGGAGGTACGAATAATCAAATCAGGGAAGGGCATGTCCGGCCAATACAGGTGACGGTTGATCGTGTTCTCATCAATTTGATCTGTAGCCATCCCCTCTTTCACGATCGCTTTCACCGCATCCACAATTTCCGGTCGTCCGCCATAGTTGAGACAGATGCATAGCGTAAGCTTTTGATTGTTTATCGTTTCGGTTTCCGCTTTATCAATCGCACGTAGAATGGACGGGCGCAAACGTTCACGCCGCCCCAACACGCGGATGCGAATTCCGCGCTCCATAAAATAGGGCAGCTCTTTCCCCAACGCTAATTCAATCAAGTCCATCAAATAGCCAACCTCTTCTGCGGTACGATCCCAATTTTCCGTAGAAAAAGCATACACGCTCACAACGCTGATGTTTCGCGCAATGCACCAGTCCCCTATTTTTTTCATCCCTTCATAGCCTTGCCGATGACCCTCAAACGGGGGAAGTCCCCGTTCTTTTGCCCAGCGACGATTTCCATCCATGATAAAACCGAGATGTTGAACGGCGGTTTGAGACATAATGTGTGTCAGTATAAAAGATCCGTCCGCACTGGTCAATTCTTTTAATTTATTGTATCTTGCGGCGCATGCAGTTGATCGATGGAAAATCTTTGGCCGCGCGGATTCGTGCCGAAGTAAAAAGAGATGTGGCGGAATTAAAAACCGTTCCTGTTTTGAACATTCTTCTCGTCGGTGATGATCCTGCCTCACGCTTGTACGTTGCCTTAAAAAAGAAAGCGGCAAGCGAGGTAGGCGTTCAAGTGAATATTTTTGAATTTGCGGCGGAAACACCGGATGAACAACTTATTTCTTTGATCGAACAATGGAATCATGACTCGTCAGTTCACGCTATTCTCGTGCAGATTCCTCTCCCGTATGGCCACGATGAGGAGCGAGTGATCGCGGCGATTGATCCAAAAAAAGACGTGGATGGTTTTCATCCGCATACAACGATGATTCCGCCGGTGCATGAAGGAATTTTGCGTTTGATAAATGAGGCCCCCGTCGCGATCAACGGCGAACAAGCCGCGATCATCGCGAATTCAGAAATATTTGCCGCGCCCTTGCAGCGCATGCTGACGACCGGCGGCATGTCCGTCGTGATGATGACGCCTGATCTATTGGATGCACAAGTGCTTGCCGCATCGACCGTGGTCGTCGTGGCTGTCGGTCGGATCAATTTTCTTCATGCCAACATGACGCCGCAAGCGCGCGTGATTATTGATGTCGGAACCAATAAAGCATTTGATGGCGGCGTGTGCGGGGATGTTGATAGCAACAGCTATCGCGATCAAGATGCGTGGATCACACCGGTTCCGGGCGGTGTTGGACCGATGACCATCGCGCAGTTGCTAAAAAATGTCGTGAGATTGTCGCGTCAAAATTTTTTATGACTCCATGCCCTCGGGCAAGGCTTCGTGTATCTGTTTTCTTTTGACTCGATACGCGGCGAAGAAAACGGCAAGAGCGTATAAAACAACAATGTACAAACTCTGCCAGCGATAATTTTCCAACAGATTCGTAAAACGGCCTCCCTGTGAATACACAAACAAACCGCCTTCGAGCGCCGTGCCAAAAACAACAAAAATCAAGGCCACCATCAACCCATGATGCCAACGAGGAATGCGTTTTCCAAAACTCCATACGGCAAACAGGTAGGTGATAAGAAAATGCAAAAGATACGCGACCAAGATCAACGTCCAATTCGGCAACGGACTGACCTCGATATTTTGTAACGCTGATAGGACAGCGATCAAAATCAAAAAACGCGGGATGGTGAGAAGAAGGGCGCGGAGAAAAATCATAGGGTGGAACGAAAAAAGAGTTCATGAAGAAATCCGGTTAGGAAAATGAGGAACGTGATAAACGGGATCGCCCGCGCCCACCACCAAGATGTGGTGGCTTTTTTTTGCAAAATGAACCAAGCGATTAAAGAAATCAGCATGCCGTTTGTCGCTTCAAAAACGGATCCGACGATGTTGATGGTGGCGAGGAAATCGCGCGCCGTCAAAAACAGAAGCAGAAGCGGAACGCCAAGTGCCGTGACCCATGACATGAAACGATCCAGATGAAAATCGAGATGAAGCGTTGCCTTCAAATCCTGCGCGACCGCCACGTACGAGGTGACGATCGCCAAAAATCCGAACGTGGGAATGAGCCAACCCCATTGGCCGATCTCCGTTCCACCAGCCAAAAATAATGAGACGCCAAACACCCAAGACAAAAGCGCGGCGATCCCCGTCCCGATGCCGACCGCCCACATCGCATCACGCCGTCGCGGACGGGTCAGATCCACGACCTCGCTCACGATCTTCATGCCGGACAAGCTGAAAAGAAAAACGCCAAATGGAATCAGCAGATCGTTCCAATGCGTCGTCAACGCGAGATGCAAATCGATCCGGCCAACGGCCAAAAAAGAAATCATCGTCATGCACGCGATCAATAAAATCGTTGCGAGCGATTCGATTTTGGCGACGAACTTCAAACCCAACAAAACGATGATCGCTCCACCCGCCCAGAAAAAGAGTTGCCAGCTCAACACATGTCCGCTCCAACCGGTGAAGGAAAGAATTTGATCCAAAAATTCTCCTCCCAAAATAAGATAAGCCAAAATCATGCCGATGCTGGATAACGGATAGGTGATGGAGGCGATCACAAACCCGCCTCGCCCCAGAACATCTTTGGCATATCCAACCAAACGCTGCTTCATGGGAAATGACAGGCTGATATCAACCAATAGCAGATGGACGCAGGTAACGGTGCCTGCCAATCCCCAAAAAAGAAACGTGCCCGGCCAAAAACCGACATAGGCAAACATGGCGGGCAAGGCAAAAACGCCGGCGCCGATAATCGTTCCCACCATCATCAAAACACCCTTGGTCAACTTATTTGCGCGTGGTGACATGGGGTGAGTATAGCAAAAAATGATTTAACGTGCGCGCCCGTGACGCGGAGGGCGTTTGATGCGACCCGCACCATGGATTCCTGCCTCCGCAGGAATGACAAATGATTTCCCTCGCTGTTTTATTTCCTTGTCAAGAACATGGATCTCATCGCGCAAAATCGCGGCCAACTCAAATTCGAGACGCAATGCCGCTTCTTTCATCTCTTGTTCTTTTTGTTTCTTGATGGTTTCGAGATCATGCGTTTCCGCGTTCAGTTCAAGTTTCAAAATTTCTTTCACATCCTTTTCCTCGGTTGATAATCCGAGAGCCGCTCGAATATCTTGCGGCGCTCTCACGATCGTCTTTGGCGTAATGCCGTGCTCTTTATTGTACGTTAATTGTTTCTCGCGCCGACGTTCCGTTTCCTGAATCGCCCGACGCATGGAACCGGTCATAACGTCCGCATAGAGGATCACCTGTCCTGAAATATTGCGCGCCGCTCTGCCGATCGTTTGGATGAGCGCGGTTTCCGATCGCAAAAATCCTTCCTTATCCGCATCCAATATCGCCACGAGCGATACTTCCGGCAGATCCAGTCCTTCCCGCAACAAATTGACTCCCACAATGATGTCGTACACCCCCTTCCGAAACTCGGATAAAATTTTCAGGCGTTCAATGGTATCAATATCACTGTGCAGATAACGCACCTTAAATTTTTTTTCTTCTAAAAAATCCGTCAAATCCTCGGCCATTTTTTTGGTGAGCGTCGTAATGAGCGCGCGCTCTTTTCGTTGGATGACGGGGGGGAGACGGGAAATGAGGTCGTCGATTTGACCGAAACCCCCTCTTTCCCCCTTGTCAGGGGGATGTCGCCCATCAGAACCCCCTGATAAGGGGGCAGGGGGTTTCCGGTTCGGGCTGATCGGCCTCACGATCACTTCCGGATCAACCAGACCTGTTGGTCGAATAATTTGCTCCACCACTTGATCCGAATGTTTCAATTCATACGGCCCCGGCGTGGCGGAAACAAAAATCACCTGTTTTATCTTCTTCTCAAGTTCGATAAATTTCAGCGGTCGATTGTCCGCCGCCGACGGTAAACGAAATCCGTACTCGATCAACGTTTCTTTTCGTGATCGATCGCCCTCATACATCCCGCCAAGCTGCGGAACGGTTACATGCGACTCGTCAATCACCAACAAAAAATCATCCGGAAAATAAGAAAACAACGTATCCGGAGACGCCCCGGCGGCACGACCGGACAATGGACGCGAATAATTTTCTATGCCGTTGCAATAACCAAGATTCTCGATCATTTCGAGATCAAATTTTGTCCGACGATCAAGACGCTCGGCCTCAAGCAACTTCCCATTCTTCTCAAACCAATCCACACGCTCTTGAAGTTCCGATCGAATGACCTTGATCGCTCGCTCACGCTCCGGACCAAGCGTGATAAAATGTTTCGCCGGAAAAATCCAAACCTCTTTCATATTGTCATTCCCGCGAAGGACTTCGGTGAGCTCAGTCGAACCGCGGGAATCCATCTGCTTCCTCGTCACCGGATCAATCCGCTCTATTTTTTGAATAATCCCCCTCGGCGCCTCGATTCGATAGATCACCTCCTCGTTTGCCGGCATGATCTCCAACACCTCCCCACGCGCGCGAAACATTCCGCGACGCAGATCCGTCGGCGTCCGCACAAACTGCATCTCAATCAATCTCGTCAAAATCCGTTCACGTGAAACCGCCTCTCCATGTTTAATGTGCAGCACCGTTTGCTCATACGCTTCCGGCGCGCCAAGGCCGTAGATACATGAAACGGAAGCGACGATGATGGTATCCTGACGCGTGAGAAGTGCTTGCGTCGCCGCATGACGCAGACGATCAATCTCCTCGTTGATCATCGCTTCTTTTTCTATATACGTATCGCTCTTTGGCATGTACGCCTCGGGTTGATAGTAATCGTAATACGAAACAAAATACTCTACCGCATTGTCGGGGAAAAAAATCCGAAATTCGTTACATAGTTGCGCGGCCAGAGTTTTATTATGCGCGATGACGAGCGTCGGTTTTTGAATATTTTGAACAACATTCGCGATGGTAAAAGTTTTTCCCGTTGCCGTCGCTCCAAGAAGCGTCTGAAATCTATCGCCTCTTTTTACTCCCTCCGTGAGCAATCGAATAGCCTCGGGTTGGTCACCCGAAGGTTGATAAGTTGATTTGAGAGTGAACTTCACAAAGGACTTTTGATATTCCGTATCGCCGGATTGGTCACATGCGTGTAAATCTGCGTCGTGCGGATATTGGCGTGGCCGAGAAGCTCCTGCACATAGCGCACGTCGGTACCGTTCTCTAATAAATGCGTGGCAAAGCTATGGCGTAGAGAATGAAACGTGGCCTCTTTGTTGATTCGAGATTTTTTTAACGCGTTCTCAAAAACTTTCTGCGCCGTTCGTTCGGTGAGTCGTCCGCCGCGTTCGCTCGCGAATACAAAATCATCGCCACTTTTACCCGCCATTAAATTCTGAATGTCTCTTTTCAATTTTTCCGGAAAAATAGTCAGTCGGTCTTTTTTGCCTTTAGCTTCTTTAAGATGAATCGTGAGTTCTGCCAAGTGAATATCTTTAACGCGCAAACTCACTGCCTCGCTTACCCGCAGGCCCGCGCCGTATGAAAGCGATAACATTATTTTGTGTTTGGCATTCTCTACGGACGAAATAATCTTTAAAACCTCGTCCCGCGTCAAAACCGCCGGCAATTTTTGGCTCCGTTTGGCAAATTTAAAATTTATCGGCACACCGCTTTTAATAATCTCACGGTAAAAAAACTTAATGGCGTTAAGATGAAGGTTTGAGGTTTGGGGCGAAGCGTGGCGATCATGCATTGCCAACAAATAATTTTGAATATTTACCACATCCGGCCGGCCAAAATCAATTTTTTTGAAAGTAAAATAACTACTTAGCGCGCCTAAATAGCTTTTAATCGTTTTTGAACTATAGTTTCGTATTTTGAGCTCTATTATGGTTTGATCTAAAAACTGTTGCATATTAAATAGCTTGTGCTATCATTTTAAAGAAAGGTCGATTGTGCCAACAACATACCACAGACACGCATAATACACAAAAAATCGTTTACTAAACGAATACATATCGCATAAAAAGGAGTT
>JAUSEV010000044.1 GCA_030649995.1 Candidatus Uhrbacteria bacterium | reverse complement strand
CAAATGGTGGGCAGCCGATTTCACGAATTGTTCGACGATTTGAAAAGCCCCTGTCCATATCCACGATACGGTTTTGGTTTGGAGTTGAGGGTTCGTTGATGTGCTTCGCCCATTAAGTCCTTGATAGTCCTTTCCGTTTTTTGCCACTGCTCCTCTCGTCGCGACACTGCCAATTTTTAACAACCACGCTTAACATTAATATTTTTCAATTTCAGATTTATACATTTTCTTCTTTAACCCAAGGAGTATGGCAATACAATATTTTCTCTACGCTCGCAAGTCTACCGAAGATGAGGAGCGACAAGTCATGAGTATAGAAGCTCAGCTAACAGAGTTACAGGAGTTCGCCAAACGAGAAAATATTGTTATTGCCAAAACTTTTATTGAGAGCAAAAGCGCCAAAAAGCCCGGTCGGGAAATTTTCAATGAAATGATGCTGGAGGTAGAAAAGAGTAAAGAATCTGTCGGACTGCTCGCCTGGCACCCTGATAGACTTGCTCGCAACAGCATAGATGGAGGACAGATTATTTACTCTATTGATACTGAAAAAATCACTTCATTGAAATTCCCGACCTTTTGGTTTGAACCCACTCCCCAAGGGCTTTTTATGTTACAAGTCGCTTTTGGCCAATCTAAATATTACTCGGACAACTTATCGGAAAATGTTAAGCGTGGTATCCGCCAAAAACTGAGAAGAGGGGAGTGGCCGACGAAAGCTCCTTTTGGATATATCAATAATCCCAAAACAAGGAATGTGGAGCCTGATCCTTTTAAAAGTAGAATTATCAAGAAAACATTCGAGGAATTCGCAACGGGCAATCATACCTTTCAAACTCTATCGGATCGCCTTGCGTTTTGGGGTGTCGTCGGCAGTACCGGCAAGCCTTTGGTGAAAGCTGCCATTCATCATATCCTCACTAACAAAGTTTATCTCGGCATTATCAGCCACAAAGGGGAAACGTATGAAGGCACCTTTCCGGCTTTGGTTAATTCAACAACGTTTGAAGCTGCTCAGAAAATATTACAATTAAGATCCCATCCTAGAAAGAAAAAAGAAGGCCACCATTTCCCGTTTACGGGACTGTTTACCTGTGCGGAATGCGGTGCCTCAGTCACGGCTCAGTTTGCTCACGGTCATGGCGGTACCTATCGCTATTATCGCTGTACCAAAAGGTTGGGGCACTGCTCACAAAAATATATCTCCGAGAGCAAACTGATCGAGCAGGTTAAGGAGCAGCTTCAAACCATATCCCTTTCTGAAGAGTGGTACACACAAGGGCTGGCCCGCATTAAACAGTGGGAGGAGGCATCAAAAAACAACCATACTAATTTCGCACTAAATTTGGACAACAAAATTCAAGCACTTGATCAGAAACTGAGCATGCTGGTTGACGCCTTTTTAGATGGCACACTCGACAAGCAAATCTATCTTAAAAAGAAAGAAGAACTTATTAAACAAAAAACTGACTTCAACCAAAAAAAGTCAGCTTTTAGACGCCAGGGTAATTTTCGGTTCGAACCTTTAAAAGAATTCTGGAAAGACCTATCCTTAGCCAAAAAATTGGCAGTGTCAAACGATTTTCCTGAAATCAAATCGTTTGTGGCAAAAAACGGAACGAACCCTCAACTCCAAACCAAAACCGTATCGTGGATATGGACAGGGGCTTTTCAAATCGTCGAACAATTCGTGAAATCGGCTGCCCACCATTTGGCTAACCAATCAAACAAAACGGCTGCCCCACGTTCGAATCGCCAAGCGTCGAGTGGCCAATCGGCTGCCCCACGTCGCGATTTTTTTGGTGGTGATGCCTTCGAAAACGCCCTTTGTCTTATTAAGTCGGGCTAGCGGGATTTGAACCCGCGACCTCTTGCACCCCATGCAAGCGCGCTAGCCAGCTGCGCCATAGCCCGACTCTGAATATCAATTCAGAGAACAGAGAAGTTTTAGGAGGATAGCGAGTTTTTTATGGTCCTGCAAGACCCCCTCTTGACGTTTTCCCCAGCGTTTCTTGCCTTTTCTTCTCGCAGGATTTATCCTATGCAAGCAAACCCACTTTATTTATTTAATTTTTTAGGGTTTTTCTCATTTTTCTATGGCTAAAATGACTAAGTCACAGCTCATGCAGGAGCTCGCCGCTAAGACGGGTCACGCGAAGAAGGATGTTGTTATGTTTATGGATGTTTTGGCGGAGATGGCATATAAGAACGTTAAGTCACAGGGTGAATTTGTGCTGCCGGGTTTTGGAAAATTGGTCAAGGTCAATCGCGCGGCTCGCATGGGTCGCAATCCGGCGACTGGCGCGACCATTCAGATTCCGGCCAAGACCGTGGTCAAATTCCGCGTGGCCAAAGCAGCTAAAGAGGCGGTATTGTAAAGTTGTCGTCTATAAAAGACCCCTCCCAAAACAGGAGGGGTTTTGGTATGCTGTGTTTGTATGCGAGAGACGGGATCGATTCGAGCGCGCGCGGAACTCGCGAGTGTGGGCGGGATTATTCTTTTGTCCATGATTTTTTCGTTTTTTACTTTGCTCATCATCTCTTACCGCTCGCCTTATCACTCTCTCTGGTTGCAATGGCTTTTGACTTTGGTGTTGGTGGCAACGCTCGTCTATTTTTTGGAGGGGTTGACCGAGGAATTACGGTCTGATGGAAAGACCGTAAAATTTCGCGCCTGGTTTAAACCGACGCCTCCCGTTGATCTCGCAAAAGTTAAAACCATCGTATTGGTGCATGAAGGATTGAACGTGGAACATGGAATGGAGACGATGTTTTTTGAGTTTTTTGACGGATCACGCGTGCGCTTTAGTCTCGGTCCGTTGTGGCATCAACATCATCTGTTGATGTTTGTGCGAGGCCTCGAAAGTTTGGCAGGCAAACCGTTGTTGAAGGGAAAGTGATAAACGTGTATTCTCATCATTACTATGCCCAAGACCAAAAAACATTCGCATCCCACGCAGCCCTCATGGACGGGTCCTCGACCGAACACGGATGGAGCGAAAAATACATCGGAAAAACGTCTCCAGGGTTGGTTGTGTCGAGCCGATGCAAAAGGGGTTCCTCTGGGAGGAGGGGAGAGTTTTACAGAAAATATCAACTGGCGAATTTTTCGCATCATGGCGGAATTTGTGGAAGGGTTCGAGTTTTTATCGCATCTACAAAAAGAGGTGAGCGTGTTTGGCAGCACGCGCGTGTCCGCCGGAAGTCATGACTACAAAATGGCTCAAGATTTGGGCTTTCAATGCGGCAAGGCCGGTTTTACGATTGTGACGGGAGGGGGACCCGGCATTATGGAAGCGGCGAATCGGGGAGCGTCGGAGGCCGGGGCGGAATCGGTCGGCTTGGACATTAGCTTGCCGCATGAGCAGCGGCGCAATTCGTATATTAAAAAAGCGATCGGCTTCCATTATTTTTTTACGCGCAAGGTGATGTTGTCCGCGTCGGCACAAGCTTATGTTTTTTTCCCGGGCGGGTTTGGCACGTTGGATGAGTTGTTTGAAATCGTGACGTTGATTCAAACGGAAAAAATGTCGACCGAAGTACCGGTGATTCTCATCGGTCGCGCGTACTGGGAGCCGTTATTGAAGTGGGTCAAAGAGAGTTTGCGAGATGAAAATAAATTTATTTCCGGAGATGATTTTAAAATTTTACAACCGGTTGATACGGTAAAAGAAGCGGTGGCAATCATCAAAAAAACCCACACGAGGGTTTTATAATCGTGAATCGTGAATCCTGAAACGTCAGCAGGAATTGACGGGGGAGAGTTGACGTTTTGATCGAGTTTGTGTCAGACTTTGTTTACGTTACGAAAGGAGCACGTTCACATGCGCAAGGATGACAAAGACGTCTACCACGTTGCAGACCCGGAGTTTTGGCGAAAAATGAGCAAGCGGTTCATGTTCGCCATGGTCCAGACACCGAGCTTGGGGGATCAGATGCTCAGTATCTATGATCCGAAAAAGCCGGAACTGATTTTCGTGCTCACGGGTGGAACGGTGATGGCGGTCGAGATCATCGCCGAACGGCCGCGTGTTCTGGTGAAGATCGGCCTCACGAACGCGCCGCGTCCGCTTGTCTGTGTCTTGCCTAATGGGTACGAACCCTTCGGCGAAGGCCCGCAGGATCACCTGCAGTTCTACATGGAAGGGGGACAGATGCCGCATGGAGGCGAACTTCTGGTCGTCCTCGACTACCACTGGTGCACCAGTCCGCACACGGTCGGCATCCAGGTTTTCCATGAGAAGCCGCGGGTAGATGGGGGATACAGGAAGGACCACGTGCAAGGATTGGTCACTCTTGCACGGCTGCGGAAGATCATGGAGCGTCGGCAGGTTCCCGTGGACAGTAAGACCAAGCGCATCGCTCTGCCGGTGAAGTGGATCGACGCTTCCGGCCAGGAAGAGTCGCGCGAATCGCTTCTGCTTCCCGCGCAGGTCACGCCCAAGATCTTCTTGAAGGCCGCAGCGAGGCTGTGTCACTTCGCGTCGTTCGTCGTCAAGTGATCCGCTCTTTCACCTGTTTCTCCAGCCCCGTCTTCGCGATGGGGTTTTTCTTTGTGAGATGGTTGACATATCGCGTGAATTCTGTTTTGATATCCGTGACCGTATCCGAAATTCGGTCACGCTCGTTTTTCAACTCACACCATGTGCCACAGGAGGCAACATGAAACGGGATTACTACCAAGCACGCCGCGCTCGTATTCCCCTGATTCAAATGCTTGAGCCGCTCGGACTCTCTCTCGATTGGATTGCTGAAGTCGTCGGTTGTGATAAAACGACGTTGCGTGAGGATCTGAAGAGTGAGGGCATCACGCGGAAATCGAAGATGGATCGTGCACAGATCTTCCGAAACGTGATCAAGCGATATGCGGAGTGCTGGGTTCGGTTCATGAGGGATGAGCCGTCGCAGGATTCGTCCGAAGGATTCGATGCGGAGATCGTCATGCTTCATCTGGGTGACTGGCTTCAGGTCAATGATCTGGTTCCGTTCATTAATGGCCTCGTGATGGCTATGGGCAAGCTCATCATGCCCGGATACCATGCCGATCTCGAACCCGAGGCCGTGCTGATCCGTGCGATGCTCTGCGAGATATGGGCACCGGATTCGTATAAAAGCCGGAATCCGGTTCAGCTCTTGAGTGATTATTTCGTTGGGATTCAAGCTGGTGCCATTCTGCCGCCGTCCTCACACGACGATCTCTTGCGCGACCTGACGGATCGTTGCGTGAGCGATGAGCGCGGTGATATCAAACCCGTCTGGCCGCACAACGTGCGCGAGGTCGTCGGGAAGATTCTCGACACGCTGACCGAGAGGGAAGCAAAGGTCATCCGCATGCGGTTCGGGATCGGCGGAGAAAAAAGCCGCACGCTCGAAGAGGTCGGGAACGACTTCGAGGTCACGCGCGAGCGCATCCGATTTATCGAGGCAAAAGCACTGCGGAAGCTCCGCCATCCGTCGAGAAGCAAAGGGCTCAAGTCGCTTCTCGAACCGTTCACGATCCTGGTCCATGCACCTGCGCCCATCAACACCGCGCCCGTCGCCCCGCCTGCTCCTATCGAGTTCGACCGGCTCAACCATCTCGTCAAGTCGGTGGATGAGCTTGAGATGAGCGTCCGTTCCATGAACTGTCTGCAAAATGGAAACATTCGGTGGGTTTGGGAGCTTGCCGAGAGAACGGAACCTGAAATGCTCAGGATCAAGAGTTTCGGATGGAAGAGCTTGCGAGAACTCAATGAACTTCTGGCCGAGATGGGGCTCGCCTTCGGCACAAAGTATAGCGAAGAGTTCAAGCAGCTTCTCATCGAGCGCACGCACGGGCGGGGAAATCCGCCCGCATCCGTCGCACCGTAGTCTACTTCAACAAAACAGCCGCTCTTCTTCGCGGCTGTCTTTTTATTCTCTCTGATGGTCAATACCCCGCAGCTCTGCTGCGTGAGCCATCTGTCATCCTGAGTGAAGTCCGACGAAACGAAGGATCTTCGACCGATCGGATCCGAAGATTCTTCACTCCATAGAATTGCGTTCAGAATGACAGAGCTTTGATTTAGAATTGATACCCCGTGAGGGTAGTCCATTTTATGGTTTTTACTTTTTACTCATTTTTTCTCCGTGAATTTCCTTCACCATTTTTTTGATGGTCTTGAGGGTTCGCGCGGACACACGCATACGACGGCCGTTGATGGTCACGGTTTGCAAATTGACGTTTTGGCGACGCTTGGTCGCGATATTGGAATGGCTTCGGGAATTTCCGAAGTTTGCTTTTTTACCGGTGAGTTGGTCAATGCGAGACATAGGGATGAATCAAGAAGCAGGAATCAAGAATAGAGAATAGAGAATGGAAATAAGATATAGGATCTTGCTGTTTTGGTCAAGGGGAGGGATAATGAGTGGCATGTCGCTCCTCTCTTTGTTGTTTCAACAACCGTTGGTTTTTTTTGTGTTGGTGGCTGTGTTCGTTATGGTTCTTTCCGTGCATGAATATGCTCATGCTTTGGTTGGCTATTGGTTGGGGGATTCGACCGCCAAACGCATGGGTCGTCTGACGCTCAATCCTCTGTCGCACATTGATCCGTTGGGTTTTGTTGCCCTGCTCACGGTCGGTTTTGGTTGGGGGAAGCCGGTGCCGTTTAATCCTTACAATTTGAAGTACCCCCGTTGGGGTCCGACGTTCGTCGCGCTCGCCGGTCCATTTTCCAATTTACTTTTAGGTTTGATTTGCGCTTTGTTGTTTCGATTTTTATTGCCGAGCTTTGGCGAACAAAATCTTCTCATCGTATTTTTGTTGTATGCCGCCTATCTTAATTTTGCGTTGATGTTGTTTAATCTTATTCCCATTCCGCCACTCGACGGTTCCAAAGTTCTTTTGTCCGCGCTCGCCGACCCTCGCTATCAAGCCTTTCGTTTTTTTCTTGAGACCAAGGGTTCGTTGCTGCTGATCGGTCTGATTTTTTTAGATGCATTTGGCAATGTGGGAATTTTTTCTTGGCTATCCGCCGCCGCCCACGGCTTGTTTCGATTGGTGGCGGGATAGTCTCCCTCTGAATTCCTCCTCTTTGCTAAAGAGGAGGTGAGGAGGAGTTAAAAAAGAAAAGGGTTATGAGGGTAACGCCTGATTGCGTTTTAACTCCCTCCATCTCCCTCTTATGTTAAGAGGGAGGGTCAGACTCTTGACGCATTCTACGGGTGCTGGTAGATTATCCGCACTTTCATGCCTACCATCAACCAACTCGTCCGTCGCGAGCGTAAGTCCATCCGGACCAAATCCAAGAGCCCGGCTCTTCAGTTTAAGATGGACACCTTGCATCGCAAGCGCACCTCTTATGGTCGAGGTTCCGGTTTTAAGCGTGGGGTGTGTACCAAGGTTACGACCATGACGCCGAAAAAACCAAACTCCGCCATTCGTAAAATTGCGCGTATTCGATTGTCCAACGGACAGGAGGTCACGGGGTATATTCCCGGCGAAGGACATAATTTGCAGGAACACTCTATCGTCCTCATTCGAGGCGGTCGTGTAAAGGATTTGCCTGGGGTGCGTTATCATATAGTGCGTGGAGTATATGACACGCAAGGCATTTCCGCGCGTCGCCGTAGCCGATCGCTTTACGGCACTCGCACGCCAAAGGAAGAAAAGAAAAAATAATTCATTTCGTATTTTCGTGTGATTTCGTATTTTCGTAAATTCTTATGAGAGGAAAAAAAGCTCCAAAACGAAAGATTGGCAACGATCCGAAATTCAATTCGCCGGTGGTTGCGAAACTTATCAACTATGTGATGCAAGGCGGTAAGAAACAGACGGCGCAGCATATTGTGTATACCGCGCTTTCGGAGATGGAAGAAAAAATGAAAAAGCCGGCTATGGAAATTTTTGATGAGGCGGTCAAAAACGTATCGCCGTTGCTCGAAGTCAAATCCCGCCGCGTGGGCGGCGCCAACTACCAAGTTCCGCTTCAGGTTCGCGCCGAGCGTCGTTTACAACTGGCGTTTCGTTGGATTTTGAACGCGGCGCGTTCTCGTAAAGGAAAACCGATGGCGGAAAAATTGGCGTTTGAACTCATGGAGGCCGCACAAAATCGCGGCGACGCGGTCAAAAAGAAAACCGATGTGCAAAACATGGCCGCCGCGAATCGTGCTTTTGCTCACTTTGCGAGATGATAATGAAGGCGCTAGTCGCTAGGCGCTAGGTAACTAGCTAGAGCCTAGACGCCTAGAGCCTAGAAACCTTTTTTATGCCCCGTGAATACTCTCTCAAAGACACCCGCAACTTCGGCATCATCGCCCATATCGACGCTGGAAAAACTACCGTTTCCGAGCGTGTGTTATTTTATACCGGACGCAAGCACAAGATCGGCGAGGTGCACGAAGGTGAGGCGACGATGGACTGGATGGAGCAGGAACGCGAGCGCGGCATTACCATCACGGCCGCGGCAACAACCTGTTTTTGGAAAGGTTGTCGTCTTAACTTGATTGATACTCCCGGTCACATCGACTTTACCATCGAAGTGCAACGCAGTTTGCGCGTGCTCGATGGCGCGGTCACCGTGTTCGACGGGGTCGCCGGCGTGGAACCGCAATCGGAAACGGTGTGGCGTCAAGCGGACAAATACAACGTGCCGCGCATCTGTTTTATCAACAAACTCGATCGCATGGGCGCGGATTTTTACAAAGATGTTGACTCGATTCACAACCGTTTAACCAAGCACGCGTATCCCGTTCAGTTGCCCATCGGCGCGGAAGAACATTTTATCGGAATTATCGATCTGATTCGCATGAAAGCGGAAATGTATAAAGATGATAAAGGCGATCTTGGAACGGAGATTGAGGAAGTGGAGGTTCCCGCCGATCTGCTGGAAAAAGCCAAAGCCTACCGCGTCAAGCTCGTGGAAGCGATCGCGGAAAATGATGAGGTGCTCATGGAAAAATTTCTCGCCGGCGAAGAACTCACGATCGAAGAGTTGAAAAACGGTTTGCGCAAGGCAACCATTGCCGGCGCGATCAACCCCATCTTGTGCGGATCAGCTCTCAAAAATAAAGGGGTGCAATTTTTGTTGGATGCGATCGTGGAATATCTTCCATCTCCTCTCGACATTCCACCCACCGTGGCGCACGCGATCGATCACGAGGAGGAAGTGGTTGAGTTGCATCCGTCCGATGATGAGCCGTTTGCTGCTTTGGCTTTTAAAGTCATGTCTGATCCGTTTGTGGGCAAGCTGATTTTTTTTCGCGTGTATTCCGGCCATCTGTCTTCGGGATCGTACGTTATCAATGCTAAAACCGGCGACAAAGAACGGGTGAGCCGCATCGTCCGTATGCACGCCAATGAACGTGAGGATGTGAGCGATGTGTATGCCGGAGAAATCGCCGCCGCGGTCGGTCTCAAAGCCACATTCACCGGTGATACGTTATATGACGAGCGTCGACCTCTGATGCTCGAAAATATTGTGATTCCGGAACCAGTCATTTCCGTTGCCATTGAACCAAAAACAAAAGCGGATCAAGAAAAGATGGGTGTGGCGTTGCAAAAGTTGGCCGAGGAAGACCCGTCGTTCCGTATTCGCACGGATGAAGAAACCTTGCAAACGATTATTAGCGGCATGGGTGAATTGCATCTGGAAATTATCGTCGATCGTATGAAACGCGAATTTAAGGTGGACGCAAACGTCGGTAAGCCGCAAGTGGCGTATAAAGAGGCGATGCGTAAATTGGCGGAAGGGGAGGGGAAGTACATCCGTCAATCCGGCGGTCGCGGGCAGTATGGTCACTGCGTTATCACGGCTGAACCGGCGGAACGTGGTAAAGGGTATGAGTTCGTTGACGAGATTAAGGGCGGTGTGATTCCACGCGAGTACATTCAGCCCATCAACAAAGGAATTCAAGAAGCGATGCAACGCGGCGTGTTGGCAGGTTATCCTATGTTGGATGTCAAAATTACCCTCACCGACGGAAGTTATCACGAGGTGGACTCGTCCGAAGCGGCTTTCAAAATCGCCGGCTCGTTCGCGTTTCAAGATGCGTGTAAAAAAGCGGGGATGTATCTTCTCGAACCGATCATGAAAGTGGAAGTGGTCACTCCGGAAAATTTTATGGGCGATGTGATCGGTGACTTAAATTCCAAACGCGGACAAATCCAAGACATGGGAGAGCGCGCCGGCGCGCGCATCGTGAGCGCCCTTGTGCCACTCTCGGAAATGTTCGGCTATGCCACAACGATTCGCTCCATGACGCAAGGCCGCGCCAGTTACACCATGGAATTTGGTCACTACGGCGAAGTGCCGAATAATGTGGCGCAAACCATCATCGAGGGAAAAGGAAAGAAATAAAAACGGAAGGTCGGGGAGAAAAAATACGCCCTGTGGAACTCGCGTCTTTTCATTTTTCGCGTTTCACGTTCGTGAAACATTTTGGTCGCTCAAACATCCTCGGTCGATTTTCTCTCCCCGCCCTTCCTGGAGAGAAGAAGAAGGAAAAAATAAAAAAGCCGTCCCGTGATGGGGCGGCTTTTGGAAACCGAGGGTGAAAGTTATTTTTTCGACACGGATCGCGACACCCACTCAAGCGCCGTTTCGGTCTCCTTTAGGTGATCCCTTGCCTCATCTAATCGTTTTTGTCGGTGTTCCATAAGCTCACGAGCAGCATCTCTTGTTTCAAGAATCTTGCGACGCGCGTCCTCCATTTCAATGCCTGTTAAAGGATGTTTCGGTTTGCCAATTTCCGATACGTCTATCAGTCCTAGCGTGAAGATCAACCCATCCTTTGAGATTTCATAAACGCCGCCGTTTTTAACGCGTAGGAATATCTTCTCTGGTTCGTTTATTGTCTCTTTTTCTTTTTTCGCGATTGGCGGTTGCTCTGGCGTTTTTGACATAGCATTTCGATGGATTAATAATCTTACCCCCATTCTACCCCCCCACACGGTATGCAAGTGGGTGTCAAGGACTTAAGATGCGGCATCTTTTGTTGAAAGGGTGTAAGCTTAATGCATGATCAAAAAACAACCCTCTATCGTTTTGTTTGAACAAAAAGAGGTCCGGCGCGTATGGAATCAGCAAAAGGAACTTTGGTTCTTTAGTATTATCGATATTGTTCAGATTTTGACGGGAAGTACGATTCCAAAACGTTATTGGACTGACCTGAAAAGAAAGCTACATGAAGAGGGTTTTCAGTTGTACGAAAAAATCGTACAACTGAAATTTATGGCCCAAGATGGCAAAAAATATGCCACGGACTGTACGGACACGGAAACGCTTCTTCGTCTCATCCAATCCATTCCATCATCGAAAGCCGAACCCTTCAAACAATGGTTAGCTAAGGTTGGTTATGAACGGTTAAAGGAAATTGAAGATCCGGAGATCGCTATTCAACGCGCGGGAGAATATTATCGGAAAAAAGGTTATTCGGAGGAATGGATTGCGCAACGTATGCGGACGATCGAGGCGCGTCACGAGTTGACGAACGAATGGAAAAATCGCGGCGTTCAAAAACCGGAATACGCAATCTTGACGGATGACATCACCGAGGCTTGGGCCGGAATGAAGACGCGTGACTACAAAAAATTAAAAAATTTGAAATCTCAAAATTTACGTGACCACATGAGCAATTTGGAATTGGTTTTGAACATGCTCGCCGAAGCATCCACAACGGAAATCGCACGCAAGCAAGATGTGAATGGTTTTACGGAAAATCGCCGCGCGGCCAAACAAGGCGGCCGGATTGCCGGCAGCGCACGAAAACAGATCGAATCACGCACGGGAACGCCGGTTATCACGTCTGCGAATTTTTTTCAAAAAAAGAAAACGTTGAAAAAATTAAAATAAAAGAGGCGTCCTTGGTCGGTATTTTTTATCCGCCGCCTTCGCTGGAGAGAAAAGAGAAAAAAACCGTCCCGATGATGGGGCGGTTTTTTGCTGGTATTTTTAGGTGCCTATTTTTTGATCAATTTGTATTGTTTATAGCCCTTCTGACGAAACACGGCTACATCTCCAGGAGAAATCCTAAAAAAATCTTCTTTATCCAGTTTATATGCGGCATCCGGTCCCTCTGTGATATGGCGAATCATCCTCTCCGCCTCCAAATAGCTATCATGAATCGCGCCTTCGTGCTCTAAACCCCAAGTCTCCATGATCCCGCTTTGTCCACTTGTTCCCCAATCCGGATAGCCCCTTTGGCTGTTTGGAGGATTTTTCCAGAGCCTCAAATGTTCGGTAGACCCCTCTGTATCTGTATGAGTGACATGGCTTGTTAAATAAACCGTATCCAAATTTAATGCAGAAATCATTCTTTCCATGCTATCGGGTTTTACCTCACGCACTAAATTTTGTGTTGTAAAAACGTTCATGCCCTTTGTGTCGTGATCTCGTAAGCGCCTGACAAAGTCATTGAACCAAGCCTCGGTAACATCTTTTTGGCTTTTTGGAACTTTGCCCATGGATTTCTGATATTTTTGAAATCGAAAGTTTGCATAATGATCCGATTGGAGATCATTGATCAAATCAACGATGAGACTCGGATCGCGCTTCAATGCTGTCATTATTTCGTTGCGCCATTGCTCGTTGATTTCACGATATCCTGAATCTCGTTTTTGTTCCTCCGTCATGGTTTCTTCCGCCTTTTTCATTTCTTCGGTGCTCGGCTGATATTTTTCTTTTGACATAGCATTTCGATGGATTTAAGAATCTTACCCCCATTCTACCCCCCCCATATTATGCGCAAGGCTATGTCAAGACCGCCCTGTTACTGCATGCCATACGGAGCCGTCTTCTCATCGGTATCCACGCATGGTTTAATTCCTTCGATGATTGTTCGATTTACAAAACATGCGCAGGAAAAATTCAGTCTCTTACGAAGGCACGGTGTTTCTATAACGGCAACGCAGGTGACGGTAGCGTTGGAGAAGCCGGATTTTATTGACTATTCCCATTTGCCATTGCTTATTGCGCAAATCGGTTTTGACGCACATCGTGTTTTACGTGTAGTGTATAGACAAGAGGGGAATGTGATGACCGTCATCACGTTTTATCCAGGTCGCAGAAAACAATATGAAAAAAAATAAAATGACAAATCCCAAAATCAGTTACGAGCCGGAAGCGGATGTTTTGATATGGGAGCTGACGGATAAAAAAATTTATTCCGCAAAAGAGCTGGGGAATGTGGTCGTGCATTTTACCAAGAATGACACGCCGGTATTGATTGAGATATTGGAAGCCAGTAAGTTTTTATCTCAAGCAAATCGGCTTCTCCATAAAAATCCAGAAGTCGCCGTACGCAAGGCGATCGCGTTTGTTTGATGGGTGATTCTGAAACTTGAAATGTAAAATGTCAAAAATAAAAAATGCCCGCGGCCGAGGAATCGGTTGCGGGCTTTTGGGAGAAACGTGCTTATCGGATGACGACTCGGAAGAACTGAACCTGATTTTCGCTGATCATTTTGCCACGCAGAACGAAGAAGAGTCTGTAAGGACGGCCTGCCTCACTCATGAAGCGATTCAAGATCGCCAACCGAGAAGCGAGCTGGCCGGTCCAGAATTTTTCATAGTCTTTGAACAGTCGGAACGCCTCCCACGTCGACATGGGTTGGTTGTGAGTTTCGATCAGTCGACTCACAAGCGGCGCGTACTTTTTGGGCAAAGAAACTTCTCGGATCAGTCGCCAATCTTTCTCTGTCAGATTTGGCGTGACCCTTCTTGTCGAAACTCTGACTTTGCGGCTTCTTGTTACGATGGCTCGTTTTTTTGGCACCGTTCTCTCCTTGGAGGATGACGGATATTATTTATCATTTTTTTGTCGATTTCGTCAACCCTCTTGCGCTTTTTTGTCATTCTGTGTTGTGATGTGGTCACTTATGTCATGGCAACGCATTTTGGAGCTGGCGCGGCAACGAGGATTGCCCGTAATCGTTACGGATATTGGCGGTCGTGAACCGATGGCGATTTTGCCGTTGGAAGAATATGAACGGCTGGCAGAAGGACAAAAAAATACAGCAAAAATAAAGCAGGAAAACAGGGTTTCAAAGGAGGAGTTGTGGCAGGGCGTGGTTGATGAGATCAAAACAGAGTCGGTCATGGAGGATCAAAAGGTTTTACCTATTGATCAAAAACAGGATGTGGATGAATTATTTACCGCCGATTCTTTGCCCGATGAAGGGCTCACAAGGGAAGAGCGTTTTTATCTTGAACCGGTTGATGAAACGCTAGATTGAGCCAAAAAAAGAAGCAAGAATCAAGAATAAGGAATAAAGAAATGGGGAATATCGGGCAGGGCTTGCATGTTTTTTTAGGCTCTGTTATCATTTCGACACTCTTGCGAGGCAAGGTCTCTCTTAATCAATCATTATTCTTTATTCTTTCTTCTTAATTCCTAATTCTTTCACGTATGGCGGATAAATTTCAGCGAACAAAACCGCATGTGAACATCGGCACCATCGGTCACGTGGACCATGGAAAAACGACGCTCACGGCAGCCATCCTGTCTGTCCTCGCGGCTCACGGGATGCAGGCTCAAACCAAGGGTGTTGATGACCTGGACAAAGCTCCCGAGTCAAAGTCTCGTGGTATTACGATTGCCACGGCTCACACCGAGTACGAATCCGAGAAGCGTCACTATGCCCACGTGGATTGTCCAGGTCACGCGGATTATATTAAGAACATGATCACCGGCGCGGCTCAAATGGATGGCGCGATTTTGGTCGTGTCCGCCACAGACGGTCCGATGCCGCAAACACGCGAACACATTTTGCTCGCGCGCCAAGTTGGTGTGCCGGCTGTCGTTGTTTTTTTGAACAAGGTTGACATGGTGGAAGACGCGGAACTCATCGATTTGGTGGAACAAGAAATCCGCGATCTTTTGAAGAAGTATGAATTTGACGGCGACAAAACCCCGATTATTCGCGGTTCAGCGTTAAAGGCGTTGCAGAATCCAAAAGATGAAGCCGCCTCCAAACCGGTGTTGGATCTCATCAAGGCTTGCGATGAATTTATTCCGGAGCCGGTGCGTGAAATGGACAAGCCGCTTCTCATGCCGATTGAAGACGTGTTTTCTATCGAAGGTCGCGGCACCGTCGTTACCGGTCGTATTGAACGCGGTCAAGTGAAGATCAATGAAGAAGTGGAAATCGTCGGTTTGGGTGAGACGCGTAAAACGGTTGTCACGGGCATTGAAATGTTCAATAAACAACTGGATTCCGGCATGGCCGGTGACAATGCTGGCATCCTCTTGCGCGGCACAAAAAAGGACGAAGTGGAACGCGGCATGGTCTTGGCCAAACCGGGTACGATTACGCCTCATACCCAGTTCGAAGCGGAAGTGTATGCCTTGACCAAAGAGGAAGGCGGCCGTCACAAGCCGTTTATCACGGGATATAAACCGCAATTCTATATTCGAACCACAGACGTAACCGGTGAAGTCAAACTTCCGGAAGCGGTCGCCATGGTGCAACCGGGCGATACCGTCAAAATGGAAGTCACGTTGATTACGGCGGTTGCTATGGAAGAAAAGATGCGTTTTGCCATTCGCGAGGGAGGAAAAACGGTCGGTGCCGGTGTGGTCACGAAAATTATTAAATAAATCCAAACGGGGGAGCTTCGGCCCCCGTTTTTGGCAGCCTGATGCGTCAGGTTGGCAAAAACGGGGGCCGAATGTCCGGGCTCCTTTCCTTTACCCATGTCTGATTCTTCCACGGCCAAGAAGGCTGTCGCTCAAGAGGTCTCTTCTTCGCATCGCGTGCGGATTAAAATCCGCGCGTACGATCATAAAATTATTGATCAGGCGACGCGAACCATCATTGAGACGGCAGAACGTACCGGCGTAAAGGTGGTCGGTCCGGTTCCGCTGCCCACGGAAAAAAAGAAGTGGACGGTCAACCGTTCAACCTTTGTGCATAAGAATGCCCGTGAGCAGTTTGAGATGAGAATCCACAAACGCATCGTCGATATTCTGGATCCGAATGCCAAGACGATCGATGCGTTGACCTCGCTCAATTTGCCGGCGGGCGTGGATGTAGAGATAAAAATGTAGATGATCGATTCTTGAGGAGTAAGTTGCTGTTCCATCAACAGGGATGGAACAAGTGAAGCGCAGCGATGCTTCATGAGAGCATAACCTCCCTAAGAGGCTGTCGAATACAGCCATCTCGCATAAAGAAGCAAGATCAATCTTTCATCGATTTCGTTCACATCAATAAAAATTGTTTCCGTTCGCTGTACGGAAGCCGGAAGTTTGTTTCTCGATGATGAACGTCGGGAACCGGATTTCTGGCTTTTGTGTAAGTCAGAGAAAATATGAAATTTATTCTCGGAAAAAAACTGGAAATGTCGCAGGTGTACGGCGCGGATGGAAACGTGATTCCCATCACGTTGGTTCAGGCCGGGTCTTGCGTGGTCACACAAGTCAAACAGATGGACCAAGACGGATACAGCGCGGTTCAGATCGGTTTTCTTCCTATCAGGAAATTGACCAAACCCGAGGAGGGGCATCTCAAAGATCTTCCAAAGCTTCACCATTTGTGTGAGTTTCGTGTGGCAGAAGGCCATGCCTTTAAGCGGGGCGATGTGGTTGAGGCAAACGTCTTTCAGATCGGGGATCTCGTTCAGGTTTCCGGAGTTTCCAAAGGAAAAGGCTTTCAAGGCGTGGTCAAGCGCCACCATTTTCACGGTCATCCAACGTCTCACGGTCACAAGGATCAGACTCGTATGCCCGGTTCGATCGGTGCCGGCGGGGTGCAGCATGTGCTCAAAGGTAGGCGTATGGCCGGCCGCATGGGAAACGAACGCGTGACCGTCAAAAATTTACGCGTGGTGGACGTGCGGGATGGCGGAATCATCGCCTTAAAAGGAGCCGTGCCGGGTGCGCGTAACGCGATTCTCGAGATGGTTGCCAATTAAATTATGCCAAACATTTCTCTCTACAATCAAGAAGGTGAACGGCTGGGAGACGTGTCTCTGTCAGAGACGGTTTTTGGCGTGAAGCCGGATCAGGGTTTGGTGCATGAAGTTGTCGTGGCGGAACAGGCCAACGCGCGTCGAACCATCGCTTCGACCAAAACCAAGGGCGAAGTAAGAGGGGGAGGCAAAAAGCCATGGAAACAAAAAGGAACCGGCCGCGCTCGTCAGGGTTCGACGCGTTCTCCACAATGGGTGGGCGGCGGTATTGTTTTTGGGCCGACGAGCGAGCGGAATTTTCATGTGAAGATCAATAAAAAAACAAAACGCAAGGCTTTATTTATGGCTCTGTCGGATAAACTCATACAGAATAATCTCATGGCTGTTGATACGATTAATACCGAACCGAGTAAAACCAAACGGATGGCCCAGACGATCAAAAAACTCCCCGTCTCCGGAAAAGTTTTGTTTATCACTCCCAATTCCAACCCTTTGTTGTTGCGGATGGTCCGAAATCTTCCTTCCACAAAACTTGTGACGGCCAACTCGGTGGGATTGCTCGATGTGTTGGCTTACAAATCCGTTGTCTTTTTGAAGGACGCCATTCCGGTTTTTGAAAAACTTTACACCTAAACTCTATGGGATTTCTTGATCGATTTCATACACGATTTCATAAAAAGAGTCAGGCGACCCTCTTGTCCACCAAGCGGGATGAAAGCGTGATCAAAAAATCGGCGGCTCCGTCGAACGCGATCTCGGCCCCGTCGGAAGAACGCTTGACCGGTTCCTCGATTTCCCCAGGACACGAACTGTCCTTTCGATTATTGCGCAAACCGCATGTGAGTGAGAAGGCGGCTCATTTGGCTGATCTTGGCACCTATGTTTTTCAAGTTTCGATACATGCCGAAAAAATCGCGATTCGCAAAGCGGTGGAAGCGCTCTATCGGGTAAACGTGGTCGGGGTGCGTACGACGCGTTATCAAGGGAAGCCCATGCATCGTGGTCGTCGGGCAGGGGTACGCGTGGCTTGGAAGAAAGCGTTTGTGACTCTCGCCAAAGGCCAAACCATCCAATTGTATGAGGGTGTCTAATGTTTTTTCTTATGCCAATTAAGATTTACCGACCCGTAACCAAAGGACGCCGACTTTCATCGGTGCAGGATTTTTCCGATATCACTCGCCATAAGCCGGAAAAGTCTCTGGTCAAGAACCGAAAAAATTTCGGTGGTCGTACCGGCGGGAAAATTACCGTGCGTCACAAGGGTGGCGGGCATCGACGGTTGATTCGCGACGTGGATTTCCAGCGACAGCGCTATGATATTCCGGCGAAAGTCGTATCCGTTGAATATGATCCAAGCCGCGGAGCGCGCATCGGACTCTTGGTTTATCAGGACGGAGTCAAGGGATATTTCTTGTTGCCAAATGGCATGAAAGCGGGAGATATGATTATGTCTTCAAAAACGGAGGCGGAAATCGCAACGGGCAATCGTTTGCCTTTGGAAAAAATTCCGGTGGGAACGTTGGTGCATGCCGTTGAACTCTTTCCGGGGAAAGGAGCTCAATTGGCCCGTGGCGCCGGAACACGCGTTGAATTTATGGCGATTGAAGGTGATATGGCGACGCTGCGTTTACCTTCCGGAGAAATTCGAATGGTTTCCAAGGCGTGTGCGGCAACGATTGGAACGGTATCAAATCCGGATTGGCATTTGGTGCGTTGGGGCAAGGCGGGTCGTACGCGTCATCGCGGGATTCGGCCAACCGTTCGTGGTAAGGTGATGAACCCGGTGGACCACCCGCACGGGGGTGGAGAAGGAAAGCATCCGATCGGCATGAAATATGCCAAGACCAAATGGGGCAAGCACGCCCTTGGTGTTAAAACACGCCGAAGTCACCGCTCTTCCGATCGTCATATTCTTACGCGTCGTCGTGGTAATAAACTTTAAACCCTATGTCACGAAGTCTTAAAAAAGGTCCGTTTACCGATGCCAAGCTGCTGCTCAAAGTGAGCAAGCTTGTGCCGGGAGATAAGACGATCATCAAAACATGGTCGCGCGCTTCGACGATCACTCCAAACATGGTTGGAAGAACCTTTGGCGTTCATAACGGCCGCGTTCATATTCCGGTGTTTGTGGTGGAAAATATGGTTGGTCACAAACTCGGGGAATTTTCCGCCACGCGCAAATTTGTCCGCCATGGAGGAAAACTCACCAAGTCATTGGAAGCCGGCGGAACCGCTCCGGCAGCCGGTGCAGCGTTGGCCCCGGCAGCCGCTCCGGCGGCTCGGCCTAAAAAATAATCTATGGATGTCCACGCCTCTCTTCGTTTTCTTCGCATGTCGCCTCGCAAGGTGCGGCTCGTGATTGATGCTGTGCGAGGACTTCCCGTTGGAGCCGCGGAAACTCGTCTTTTGTTTATCAAAAAGGATGCCGCTCTCCCGGTTCTCAAGCTCTTGCGCTCCGCCATTGCCAACGCCGAACACAACGCTCATCTTGACAAAAAGGATTTATTCATTCAAAAGATCACTGCGGACGGGGGACCGACATTAAAACGTTCTCGCCCACGGGCCTTTGGACGAGCCGCCCCGATTCGCAAGCGAACCACGCACATCGAAATCATTCTTGGCACCGAGAAGCCGCAAAACAAAAAAGAAAAAAAGCAAGAAAAGAAACAAGCCATCCGGAAACAAAGGAAGGATGTAAAGAAGTCAGTGTCAGTATCAGATCAAGCTACCAGCCTACCAGCCTACCAGCCTACCTCCTAACCCTATGGGTCACAAAGTTCATCCAATCATCTTCCGCCTCGGCACGACCACCACATGGCCGTCGCGTTGGTTTGCGCGTGAAGGAGTGTATCGCGATCAGTTGCGACAGGATTTGGGTTTGCGTGACTATTTCCGAAAGGCCTTAAAAGAGGCGGCACTGAATCGCGTAGATATTGAGCGGTCTCGAGGCGCTCTCTCGGTGACGTTGTACACGGCAAAGCCTGGCCTCGTGATCGGTCGTTCCGGTACGGGGATTGAAGATCTTAAAAAGAAGGTGTTAAAACAGTTTTTTCCCGGGAAAGCCAAGTCCGTTCAATTCAATCTGTCCGTACAGGAGGTTGGGCGGCCGGCTTTGGAAGCTAATTTGGTTTCTCAAGGGGTGATTCAGGAGCTTGAACGTCGCATGCCGTTTCGTCGTGTGCTGAAAATGGCTATTGAGCGTGTAAAAAAAGCAGGGGCGTTGGGTGTCAAAATCGCCGTTTCCGGACGATTAAACGGGGCGGAAATCGCCCGTCGCGAATGGTTGGGTTGGGGGAAAATTCCCCTCACCAATTTGCGCGCGGACATTGACTATTACCAATCATCGGCGCATACCACGGCAGGAGCGATTGGCGTAAAAGTATGGATTTATCGCGGGGATGTGTTTGTGCAGGATCGATTATCCCAGTATCAGCCAACAACCCCGGCCCGTGCCGGACGTGGCGCTGATCGAGAAAACGGACGCCCATCTCGTCCTTCAACGACCAACTACTAGTCACGTTATCTTCTTTATGTTGATTCCCAAGAAAGTTAAACATCGCAAATGGCACAAAGGCCGCGGACGCAATATCCGTGTGGCTACGGATAAGATAGGGTTGGCTTTTGGCCAGTATGGTTTAAAGGCGATCACGCCATCTTGGGTTTCCAGTCAGCAGATAGAAGCCGCGCGTCGCGTCCTGAGTCGCCACATCAAGCGCACCGGCAAGATTTGGATTCGTATTTTTCCGGATAAACCCATCACCAAAAAGGGCAATGAGACGCCGATGGGCGCGGGAAAAGGCGCGGTTGATCATTACGTGGCTGTGGTGCGAGCCGGAACCGTGATGTTTGAAATGGACGGCGTGAGCGCGGCTGTGGCCAAGGAAGCGTTACAGAGCGCGGCCTACAAACTCTCTTCGGTCTGTAAATTTATCAGTCACCCATAATATGGATATCAAGGAACTCAAAATGAAATCTGTGGACGAGCTTCGTCGCTTGGCAAAGGAGCTTCGTAGTGAGTTGCGTGATATGCGTTTTAAGGTGGCGACGCGTCAATTAAATAAAGTGCGCAATGTGAGAAAAGGGAAAAAAGATTTGGCTCGCATCGAAACCCTTCTCCGCGCAATTTCTGTCTCTTCATCCGTATGACTTCCACCACCTCTCCTTCCGTAAAACAGCGACGTCGGTTGCAAGGAACCGTTGTTTCGACCGCCATGAAATCCACGGCCGTGGTTCGCGTAGACCGGCGCGTCGCTCACGAGAAATACGGAAAATATTTTACCGTATCTCGAAAGTTTAAAATTCACGATTCCGTTGGCGCGGCTCATGTGGGAGATCTGGTCGAATTCGAAGAGTGCCGTCCTATCAGTAAAGACAAACGCTGGCGTTATCTTTCCACGGTGAAGAAAGCCGTTTCCTCCATATGATTCAACATCGCACGATGCTCGTTGTGGCAGACAACAGTGGAGCAAAAAAGCTTCAGTGTATTCAGGTGCACGGCGGGTACAAAATGCATTACGCGCATGTGGGTGATATGGTCACGTGTGTGGTGAAAGAAGCGGTGCCGCGCGGTTTGGTGAAAAAATCAGACATTGTGAAGGTGGTGATTGTACGCACGCACAAAGAAACGCGTCGAGCGGATGGAACGTATATTCGATTTGACGACAACGCCGGCGTCATTATCGATCCAAAATCCAGAGAGCCAAAGGGTACGCGTATTTTTGGTCCGGTGGCCCGCGAATTGCGCGCGCGAGGTTATACGAAGATTATTTCTTTAGCTCCTGAAGTCTTGTAATGTTATGTCTAAACTTTTAGTAAAAACCGGCGATCACGTTGCCGTGACCTCCGGACAGGATAAAGGGAAACAAGGAAAAGTTTTACAAACTTTCCCTAAGCTGGGACGTGTGGTGGTCGAAGGGGTCAATGTGAATAAGCGCCACTTGCGCAGCCAGAAGCGCGGAGAAAAAGGTCAGATCGTGGAATTTCCCATGCCCATTCCGGTTTCGCGCGTGCAATTTGTGGGATCGGATGGTAAGACTTTGCGACTGAATAAACGACCGCAAGCTTCATAACTTCTCTTGATATGACTCTGAAAGAACGCTATCAAAAAGATATTGTGCCCCTCTTGCAAAAAGAGTTGGGTTTAAAGAACGCTTTGCAAACTCCAAAGGTGGAGAAGGTTGTGGTGTCCGTTGGATTATCGCAAGGAATTAAAGATCAAAAAGTTTTGGAGACGGTCGAGCGCACTTTGGAGCGTATCACCGGTCAAAAGCCGGTCAAAACAAAAGCGAAAAAGTCTATTGCCAGTTTCAAGATTCGTCAGGGGATGGTGGTGGGGATGATGGTGACTTTGCGCGGACCGCGGATGTGGGATTTTTTGACTCGTCTTATTTCCGCCACTTTTCCTCGCGTGCGTGACTTTCGTGGAATTTCTCCAAAGCAAATTGACGGTCGGGGAAATTTATCCGTCGGTTTTCGCGAGCACCTCCCGTTTCCGGAAATTCATACGGATGAGGTCGAGCGCGTTCACGGTCTTCAAGTCACGGTAACGACCAATGCCGGTTCGGCAAAAAATGGTTTACTCCTGTTACGCGCCCTCGGCTTCCCTTTTCAAAAAGCTGACAGCTCAAAACTGTAAGCTGTAAGCTGTAAGCTACCCAATATGGCCACTCAATCCCAAATAGCTAAATCGGTTCGACCGCCCAAGTTTTCCTCGCGCTTGGTGCGTCGTTGTTGGCGCTGTGGACGAAAACGCGGTTTTATGCGAGACTTCAACCTCTGTCGTATTTGTTTCCGCGAGTTGGCAAACCGAGGCGAGCTCCCGGGAGTCACAAAATCCAGTTGGTAATTTTCTCTTATGAATACCGATCCTATCAGCGACTTTTTAACCCGTTTGCGTAACGCGCAAGCGGCGCATCATGAACAGATGACTCTCCCGTCTTCTCGTTTAAAGTTGGCCGTGGCAAAACTTCTGGAACAGGAAGGCTATGTGGGCGCGGTTCGAGAAATGGCGGATCAGGGCGGAAAGACCATGGAAGTGAATCTCAAGTATATTGGCAAGGCTCCCTTTGTGCGTTCGATCAAGCGAGTGTCAAAGCCGGGACGTCGCGTTTATCGAAAATCCACGGAGCTTCCACGCGTATTATCCGATCAGGGTATTGCCATTATCTCAACCTCCATGGGTCTTCTCACAAACAAAGACGCTCGTCGTCGCAAGTTGGGAGGCGAGGTTTTGTGCGAAATCTATTAATAGATTTTTCACCCATTACGCATTACCCATTACGCCCACTTATGTCACGAATTGGAAAAAAACCCGTCCTCCTTCCCGCTCCAGTCGAAGCGGCTATTGAATCCGGAAAGGTCGTGGTCAAAGGACCGAACGCCACGCTTACCGTTCCGCTCCCACCCTATGCGAGCGTGTCTTTGCAAGCTGATCCGCGAGCGCTTCTCGTGACCGTTTCCGATGGGGAGCGCGTGGAGGAGCGCGCCATTTGGGGGCTGACGCGTCAATTGTTGCAAAATGCGGTGGATGGAGTTCAAAAACCGTTTCAAAAATCTTTGGAGTTTGTTGGAGTCGGATTTAAGGTGGCGTTGGAGGGAAAAAATCTTTCCATGGACGTCGGCTTATCTCATAAAGTCGTTTTTTCTTTACCGCAGGAGATTGAGGCGAAAGTGGAAAAACAGATTTTGACGTTGTCCGGTTCAGACAAGTATCTCTTGGGAGAAACGGCCGCTCAAATTCGTCGGATCAAACCGCCGGAGCCTTACAAAGGGAAGGGGATTAAATATGTCGATGAGGTGATTCGCCGTAAGGCCGGAAAGACGGCAAAGACCGCCGCATAAAATAATGAATCATTATGAAAAAAACTTTCCAACAACAGAAAATACGTCGTATTGCCCGCGTTCGCGCGAAGGTCAAGGGAGTGGGTGAACGCCCGCGTTTGGCGGTGCATCGAAGTTTGTCTCATATTTCGGCGCAGATCATTGACGACACATCGGGTCGAACTCTCGTCGCCGTTCGTGATCTTGAGATTTCGGCTGATGGACGATCGGGAAAGAAAAAAACGGAAGTGGCCTCTTTGGTCGGAAAGTTGTTGGCGGAACGAGCCAAGGAAAAGGGGATAGAAAAAGTCGTGTTTGATCGTCGAGATAAACGGTATCACGGCCGTGTGCGTGCCGTGGCCGAAGGCGCTCGCGAGGGCGGTCTTAAATTCTAACCACTATGATTGACGAGACACAGCAACAACCAGTCGCACCGGCAAGCGAACCACCGATCGTCGCACCGGCAAGCGTGGCGATTTCGACCGCTGACGCGGGACGTCGTCCGAGCGGCGGATTTCGCGGTGGTCAACGAGGCGGCGGATTTCGTGGTGGCCGCGGCGGAGGCGGGGGCGCGGGAGGTCGTCGGCGCGACGGCGGATCAAAATCCGATGTGCCAGCCGAGGCGGATTATGAAGAAAAAAATATCGAAATCGCTCGCGTTACGCGCGTAACCAAAGGTGGCAAGCGCATGCGTTTTCGCGCGCTCACCGTTATTGGAAATCGCAAAGGCCGCGTAGGATTTGGATTGGCCAAGGGTGCCGATGTGGCGCTCTCAACCTCTAAAGCCACCACGCAAGCGCGAAAGTCATTGTTAACCGTTCCCATGGTTTTTGAAACGATTCCCCATCCGGTCAGCGCAAAATTTGGCGCCGCCTTCGTCTTGCTCAAGCCGGCTCCACGAGGAACCGGGATTAAGGCCGGAGGAGCCGTACGCGTGGTGCTGGAACTGGCTGGTGTTCCGAATGTGGTGTCCAAAATTTTAGGTTCATCAAACAAAATCAACAATGTGAAAGCGACGTTCGCCGCTCTTAAAAAATTGCGCGCCGTTAGCATCCCTAAACCACAGCTAACAGCTAACAGCTAACAGGTAACAGCGTTTCCTATGTCTCTCACTCTCAACACCCTCACTCCTCGTCCGCGTTCACGGACGAAGAAATTTCGTATTGGTCGAGGTCTCGGTTCCGGTCGCGGTAAAACAGCCGGACGCGGTACCAAGGGGCAACGCGCTCGCACCGGCGGAAAAAAACGTTTGGGTTTAAAAGGATTGAAACAGATGTTGTTGGGATTTCCCAAGTCGCGCGGATTTACGAGCCGCCGAGAAAAACCGGTCACCATCACTCTGGAGCGTTTGGCAAAACATTTTTCAGACGGCGCCGTGATCCAAATCAAGAATCTCAAAGAGGTCGAGTTGATGCCACGCCAATCAAGGATCGCCAAGATTGTCGGCTCCGGAAGCGTGGAGAAAAAATTCACGATTCAAGGCATCCTCGTAACCGCTTCCGCCAAAGCCGCCATTGAAAAAGCCGGGGGAAGCATTAAAAAAGGAGTAATGCGTAATGGGTAACGCGTAATGCGTCAAACCCCCATTACCCATTACTCATTACCCATTACGCATACCTTCATCTCTTATGTGGGATAAATTGAAACGCACGTGGCAGGCCAAAGAGGTTCGCAATGGACTGCTTTTTGTGCTTGTGATGATGGTGATTTTTCGTGTCACCGCCAATTTACCATTGCCCGGGATTGATGTTGTGGCGTTGCGCAAAGTGTTTGATGCCAACCAGGTGTTGGGATTGTTGAATTTGTTTTCCGGCGGCACCATCAGAAACTTTAGCGTCGTAGCTTTGGGCGTGGCGCCGTATATTACCGCTTCCATCATTTTTCAATTGCTGACCATGGTCGTTCCTCGTTTGGAAGAAATTCAAAAAGAAGGCGAATCAGGTCAAAAACGGATCAACCAGTGGACACGCCTTTTGACGGTCCCGCTCGCCATTGTCCAGTCGTTCGGATTGTTTTCCCTGATGCGGCAGTCAGGCGTAAACATTTTGGCAAACACCAATGTGCTTGGAGTGGTATCCATTGTTTGTATCGTGACGGCTGGTACGGTTTTTCTTATGTGGATCGGTGAACTCATGTCGGAAAAGAAGGTGGGTAATGGCGTTTCCTTGTTGATTTTTGCTGGGATCGTGGCGGATTTGCCGCGTTCTCTTTCTCAATTTTTTGCCACGTACAGTTCGTCGGATTTCTTTACCGTTCTCGTGTATGCGGCGGTCGCCATTTTGACGGTGGTGGGAGTGGTGTTTGTGACAGAAGGTCAACGAAACATCCCCATCCAATACGCTCGCGCTTCGCGCGGTACGGGGAGTTCAACGGGAGGCGTTGCCTCATCCCTTCCGTTGCGCGTCAACATGGTCGGTGTCATTCCGATCATCTTTGCCATTTCTCTTTTGCTCTTTCCATCAGTCGCGGCGCAATTTTTTGCGCAAGCAAAAACACCCTTCATCGCCGAGGCGGCACGATGGGTGATCGTCACTTTACAGAATCAATCCATTTACGGTCTGTTGTATTTTTTGTTTGTGGTTGGTTTCACGTATTTCTACACGGCGGTCGTGTTCCATCCGGAACAGATCGCGGAGAATTTACAAAAGCAAGGCGGGTTTGTGCCAGGCATTCGACCTGGCAAGCCCACGGCGGAATATATTCAACACGTGATTCATCGCATCACCTTGGGCGGATCGTTGTTCTTGGGACTCATCGCTGTGATGCCGGTCGTTGTGCAGGGATTCACCGGAACGCAAACATTGGCTTTGGGAGGCACCTCGCTTTTGATCGTCGTGTCGGTGGTCATCGAATCCGTAAAACAAATCGAATCGCAGTTGACGATGAGGCAGTACGATGCGTATTAAAAAAAGGAATGCGTAATGAGTAATTAGACATTAGACCAAAATCAGGCTGTCATTGCGAGGAGAGAGTCTGTGAACGACGTGGCAATCTCCCCGTACCCATCTGCTCCAGAGGCGCACTCACCTCACAGGTGAGGGAGATTGCCGCGCCTGCCTGGCCGGTAGGCAGGCTTCGTCGGACTACGCTCGCAATGACAGAGAAAAATAAAAAAATACGCACCCCGAGACCGAAGTCGCGAGGGTGCGTTTTTCGGTCGGGATGCGTTCGTTAAATCCAACCTTTTGTCAATCCCCGCGTTGGATGTTATGCTTTTCCGGCTTCTGTTTCCGCTTTCTTCCAGAATCGTATTTCTTATCTCATATTTCTTATCTCGTACTTCTTTCGTATGACCCGCACTCGCGTTCACGGTATCATCTTCGGTCCTCAAGGTTGCGGCAAAGGTACGCAGGGGCAGTTGTTGTCCGATCGGTATGATCTGCCGCTTTTGGGATCCGGTGATATGTTTCGCGCCGAGATCGAGGCTCAAACACCGCTTGGAAAAATTGCGGAGGAATACGTTGCTCGCGGCATGTTGGCGCCGGATGAGGTGGTGAATGCCATCATCAAAAAACGGTTAAAGGAGATTGCGACAGATCGCGGGTTTGTGTTGGAGGGGTATCCGCGGAATGTGGAACAGGCCGAGTCTCTTGATCGTTTGGTAAAAATCAATTTGGCAATTCACATTAAAATTCGCGATGAAGAGGCGGTGCGTCGTCTTATCGGACGGCGACAGTGCGTGCATTGTCGTTCCGTGTTTCATGTGGAAGCGGCTCCTTCTGCTATGGCAGGCCGTTGCGCTTTGTGCGGGCATGCGCTCATCAAACGCGATGACGATCAAGAAGCGGTCATTCGTCAGCGTTTGATCGCCTATCATTTTATGACCGAACCCATGGCCACATACTATCGTCAGCGCGGTGTCCTGTTGACGGTGAACGGGGAACAACCTATTCATTTTTTGTTTCAAGAACTGGTCAAAAAGATGGAGAAGCTGGGGTTTGCGGCGTGAATAAAAATGGGGATCAACCTCACCTAACCTCTCCTTCGTAAGGAGAGGGATAAGATTCCGATAGATCTCCCTCCTTGCGAAGGAGGGATAAAGGGAGGTCTTCGTGGGGTTTGACGTTTTATGCTCCATGCTTCATGCTTCACGAATTATGTCTTTGATCAAAACGCCCCAAGAGATTGAAAAGCTGCATCGCGGTGGCGAGTTATTATCGAACACGCTGCGTGAGATTCGTCGCGCGTGCGTGGCTGGAGCTTCGACGGCGGCGCTTGATAAAATCGCTCGCGATCGTTTTGCGGCGGCAGGGGGCACACCGTCATTTCTCGGGTATCGGATCGGGGAGCGTGGTCCGGCGTTTCCGGGGGCAGTATGCATTTCGATCAACGATGAAGTGGTTCATGGTTTGCCGATTCCTGATCGTACTATTCTCGCCGGTGATGTTGTCGGTCTTGATATTGGTGTTTGGGTTGAAGGGTTGGCAACGGATATGGCGACGACGGTTATTGTAGGGGAGACCGATCCATCTGTAAAAAATTTGGTGGCGGATACGCGCGAGTCGTTGGTGCGAGGGCTGGCTGTTATTCGCGCAGGAAAGTTTGTGAACGACATCGGCGCGGCCATCGAGGATTATTTGACCGAGAGCGGACGGTCGAAAAAATATGGGATTGTCAAAGATCTTGTGGGGCATGGCGTCGGTCATGCCGTGCATGAAGAGCCGCAGATTCCAAATTATCGCGATCCGCGTTTGCCGAAAATAAAATTGCAAACCGGCATGGTGATCGCCATTGAACCAATGGTGACGCTTGGAACATGGCGGGTGCGGGTGAAAGATGACGGGTGGACTATTGTCACAGACGACGGAAGCATGGCTGCGCATTTTGAGGTGACGGTGGCGGTGACGGATGATGGGTATGATTTGATTACCCCGTGGCCGGACGAGTTAGCTTCTTAGGCGTTAGCTGGTTAGCTTTTTAGAGTAGAGTAAGCAAAAATTATCTCTTTATCCCCAAGGGATGAGTCAAAACGATTTGACAAAGTTTTCTGTTTTCGGTTAGTGTGTATTTACATGATTAACATCGCGAAGCGTCACACGCATTTGCTCCGCAGCCTTTATATGGTTGTGTTCGGCATTTGGTTTGTTACGCCAACCTTCGCGGTCAATCCTGTACGCATCTAATTGAAACACATTAGATTCCATGGAAAACACCGCGCAAAACGCGGTGTTTTTCTTTCATGATAAGCGCACCTTGAGAATAAGGAAAAAAATCAGATCGTTCCAAAACAGCGTGAACGCCGCGATGGCGAGAGGAGAAGAGGATGAAGAAACGGGCGGAAAGAGTCAGAGAAGTGACTGGAGAGGCCGGTGAACGGCTCCTTCAGTTGGAAGAGCTGCGCGTGCGCCATGGTTTTCCCAAGGAGACCGCACGACGTGCCAGCGGGTGGAGCCACTCGAAAGTCACGACCGATCGTGCGCAGCTCGTGGCCTATTTACGAGCGGAACTTGGAGAGGCTGCGAGCACGGTTGCGACTGCGAAGCAGGGAGAGTGGCCGCGCAACCGCGAGCTGTTTGATCTGTTCGCGATCAAGTTTCATGAGTTCCGTTTCGATTGGAGCATGGGGCGGCGGATCGATCAGGTGGTGAACAAGCAGACTGGAGCGAAGGAGAATCGGACGCGGGAATGGGTCAGCTACAAGCACTATCCCACGGTTGGCGGTCATGCTTTGACGCTGGCCGACATGGCTCTCATCCCCCTGTCGCTTGTTGACGGTTATGATGATCTGCGTCTTCTTGAGATCGCGCGGCGTAGCGTCGATGCGAAAGTGGCTACGTGTCTACGGCGCATGGAGGCCACGGGCATCGGCTACAAGGGTCTCGAAGGGGTTTCGTGGTTGCACCTGACCGATCCTCTCCAGTTGCCGAAGGCTGTGCAGGTTATGCTGATGGCAACGGCTCGCGCCTTGTTCCTCCTCTTCGACGCTGTTGGTGAGCTTTTCGGTCACGACGAGACGCTGACGAGGTTTCTCTCGCATGGCAAGCCGGATCGGATTCCGGCGCTCATGACATCGGGTCGGATGGACTTCATCAGGCCGGACATCGTACTCGCAACACATCCGGAGACAGGGGCTTGGTTGCCGGTTGCGACTGAACTTGAAAGCGCGCCGGCCGGGCACGGCATGACTCATGCCACGCAAGTGGGCTACGGACTTCCGACTGAAACCGTGGATGCCTTCGTTCGATACTTGAACGGTCGGAAGTACCTCGTCATCGCCACGAACGAGTGGAGCGAGTACGCCTTCGATCAGGCCGCTTTCTGTCGTGCGCTCGCCGAGCGAGGGGTGGAAGCACACCTGTTCTTCGATCGTCCGATCGAGGAGATTCATGAGCGTGCTCGAACCGGTTGGCACAAGCCGAGCCAGCTTGATCCGCGTCTCAAGTGGAACACGGACTTCCTTGGTCGTTTGAGGAAGAGCGGACTGTTGGAGTTTGTGCATGGAGTCGATGGTCTGCCCGGGGAGGATGATCTCGGCGACAAGACCGTGGTGTTCCGCTTCGGCTACTTCGACAACTTCGTCAACACGGGGATCCTGGATCGCTTCGTGCGTTGGACCGAGCGTGGGGCGACCATCATCAACCCGCCGTGGTTTTGCCTTGAATCGAAAGTGCTCATGGCTGCGGCGCGGTTGCCGAGCGTGCAGGCGTGGATTCGTGATCGGGATCCGGAAGCGGTGCAGGTTCTGCATCGGTTCCTCGCCGAAACGCGGCTCCTCGCCGACGGGTTTGTGGATTTGGAGGAGCTGGAGCGCGATCGTGCGTTCTGGCTCACAAAGTCCGCCGGTTGGGACGGTCACAACTGGAGCTGGGGCGCGCGTTCGCTGGAGGTTGGTGTTCAGACTTCGGAAGCAGAGTGGTCGCGTAGCTTGCGTGAACGGATGAAGTTGCCTCACCCGATGGTGGCCCAGCACTTCATCAAGTCCCGTGTCTTCCGGGCGCCGTATCTCGACTTGGATGGTACGGTGAAGATGATGGATGATGCTCGTTCTCGTCTCACTCCGTTCTTCCTCCGTCAGTCGAATGGCACGGTTGACTGGGCTGGTTCCATGATCACCCTGCGAGCGGACAGCTACCGAATTCATGGAGCGTCTGATGCTGCCGAGGGTCCGGTGATCTTTACGAATGAGGAGGCGTAACGCGATGCCAAGAGTGAGACCGCGGCAGTTCGGAATCAGAGAGCACTACGACGTCATGTCGGAACTTGATCGGGATGTGCATGATGATGAGCCTCTGGCCAGAAGCGAGGTCTCTTCGACGCTTCGTCTGATGGCAAATGTTGTTCCTCGCTCCTTGCTCCTGCCGTGTTGCGGCACAGGGAGGCACGCCGCCCAGTTCTTAGAAAGGGGCGTAGAGCGGCTCGTAGGAGTGGATCTGTCACCGGAATGTCTCAACAAAGCCCGCCAACAGGTTTCCAAATCTCGGTGGCCGAACGCAGCACACTTTATTGAGACTGATTTGAGAAGTTGGGATACGGATGAGAAATTCGACGCGGCAGCGGTTCTCGGAAATTCCTTTGCCGACGTGATCGAGCGAGATGCGCTCCGCGAGGTTACGGTCGGGATGGTTCGTTTGTTGCGGCGCGGAGCCTTCTTCATCATGGACTACATCGGCAGGAATTATTTGGACCGGTGCGGTCACTCGAGCAGTTGGCAGGTGGTGTTTGACGGGAAGCGGGCGACGGATTGTCGTACGCCTCGCTACGATCCTGTCTCGCAGGTCATGACGATCGACGTGATCGTCACCGATAACGAGACGGGCAGAATCCTGTGGGAGGGCTTCTACCAAAAGCTTGTTCTGATGGACGCAGAGGTTGTGGCACACTTCGATGGCGTCGGAGTTGATCTCCGGCGGGTCGGGGTGGCGACGGATCTTCATCCGGCGTACTACGCCGGTCACGATCCAAACGCGCTCGGCATGATTGCGCGCTCCACCTGGTGGGTTGGTATCAAGCGTTAGTCGAACCTTTTATTTCTGCGGCGGGGCGATACCCTCTCCTCGCCGCTTTTTTCACCAACACAAGATCGTGCATCGTGTCTTGATAAAAAAACTATGTCCTTAAAACAACGTCTGCAAAAAACATTGATTGAGCTCATGGCCATCAATGAAATCTATCCGAATGAGAAAGAGGTTATTCGGTATGTGGAACATCGCTTGGATGAGGCGGGCGTAAAGTGGCAGGAAGATGGTTTTAGAAACGTGATCGCGACGATACCGGGTCAGGGAGAGTCGGTCATGTATTCAACTCATCTCGATATTCCCGAACCCGCACCCAATGTTAAATATACGATTGAGGGAGATGTGATTCGTTCTGATGGATCAAGTATTTTAGGCGTTGATCCAAAAACGGGATTGGCGATTTTGATCGAACTTTTAATCGACCTCGCCGCAAAAGATCATGCGACGCACGCTCCGCTCGAAGTCCTGCTGACGCGCGGCGAGGAGACGGGATTGTTTGGCGCGCGCAACGCCGATTATTCGTTATTAAAATCCAAGATCGGTTTGGTGTTGGATGAAGACGGGCCTGTGACGCAAGTGGTGATTCAAGCTCCCGGATACGTTCGTTTTGATGCGGAATTTATCGGAAAGATCGTTCACCCTCGTGAACCGGAAAATGGAATCAACGCTTTACAGATGGCGTGCGAGGCTCTTTCGTCAATTCCGTGGGGATACAGTGCTGCAGGGGTGACATGGAATGTTGGGCTGTTGTCAGCGGGGACAGCTAGAAATAGCGTACCGGGGAAGGTTTCTTTGAAAGCAGAATTGCGCAGCTATGATAACACTTTGGTCGAAGCGGAAGGAAAACGTATCGAAAAAATATTTTGTGATGTGGCAAAAAAATTCCACGGCCAATGTATCGTGGAACACGAATTTGAGTTTGAGGGGTATCAACTTGATCAAACCCACCCGTTATTTCAACGACTCGAATCAACGTTTGGCACTATGGAACTCAAGCCGAATTATTTCGCGACTTTCGGCGGGAGTGATGCCAACGTTTTTAACGCGCGCGGCATCATCTGCGTGCCGATCGGATCCGGATATTACAACGCGCATCAATATACGGAATATGCGGATATCGGAGCAATGGAACAAATTTTTGATTTTCTGAATCGTTTTTTACAGTCGTAACTCTTTTTGATATCGTTTAGTGGATTTTTCTTCCACACTAGTATTGGATTTTGATATTTCCCACGCCCCCGTCAATTTTGATTCCCGAACGCTCTGTTCCTGTGGCGACATTTGATTCTCCTTCTGTGGAGAGATCAATATCCAAACGCAGGTGCGCGTCTAATAAAAGTTTTGCTTCTTGAGAGGTGAGCAGTGCTTCTTGGAACAAGATAAACGCTTCGTTGTAGGCTTTGGCGTCCATTTTTGTTTTTCCCCGCACCACCAACCCTTCCGCGACAGTCAGTTTTGCTTGCGCGGCCACGCTTGCCTCGGCGCTTGCCCGATTTTTGTTTGCCTCGATAAAGGCGCGCACTTCCGCAATTTTATTTTCTGCGGCTGTGAGGTTTCTTTCAGCCGCCGCTTGGACATCCACGCGAAGCTCGACAGATGCTTTCGATTTCGACTCCATGCGCGCTCGTGTAGTGGCATGAACCTGATCCTCGATCACTACGGTCAGATGATCAATTTCTTTTGCTTCATCTTTATCCATATTTTGTGTGGCGAGATTGGTGAGGATACGAACATGCGCTTTGAGGCTCGTTTCAAATTCTGCACGGATATTTGCCGCGGCTCTAGCATCGATTTCCTCCAATTTTTTGATGCGCGCTTTTACACGTTCCGCTTGTTGAGAGAAGTTTTCTTCAATGCGCATTCGCGCATCAACGGTTACCGTGCTCTTGACGGTAAGTTCCTCGGCTTCTTCCAGCCGCCGTTCCGCCCGCTCAACTTCCCATCTGGCCTTGGCTTCGATCGATGTTTGCAGAAAAGCTTGCGCTTCTTCATTGACATTGATCTTTACAGGATACAAAGCGTCACCCGGCAAAGATGTTTGAGCCACCAAAGAGGTGCCACCTCCTAACACGACGATAATGGCAATAACGATTCCGATAATAGGCATAGGGGTTTGGAATAAAGAATAAGGGAACGAAAATAGACCTTTGCATAAAAGGGTACCACGGACGAAAAGAATTGTTACACGGGCATCGAATCAATTATGCGGCGGTTCTTGCTGCTGGCCGAAATTGAATTGAGAGAAATCTTTGAATTCTTTGATGCTGCCTTGTCCTCCTGATGGCTGCGAACTTTGAGGAACAAACGAAGATGGCTGACCCAAAGCGTCAGAAACCGCTTCTTGATCTTGGAAAACGGCATCCACCAAATCTTTTAATTCTTCCGGGTCGGAAATTTTTTGCGAAATACGTTGTTTGACCTCTGCGAGTTTGTGCACCATCTCATCCAGTTGAGCTTGAGCGTCGGCCGTATCTTCGCCGGCCTTTTTGAGTTTGGCGATACCGCGTTTGGCTTGAGAAACAAAACGGTCAAATTGCGAAAGATTGGCGCGAATGTTTTGCAAGATACGGATCATGTTTTCCGTTTGATAAACATCATCCATTTTTCCAAACACCTCATCTTGCAGAATGGTCATGACCTCCTCCGCCTCGCCGGCAGCGACCAGTTGTTTAGCTTTGGCAAAACCGGCTTTTACCTCATCAATCGTTTGTTGAAGTTTGTTGACGAGTTCGGAAACATCGATTTTTGATCGTCCGGCAAGTTTTTTTGAACGTGACAAAACGGAATCGAGACGTTTTATTTCTCTTTCCGCCTGTTTGATCAGGCGCGGCATCTGCGCCAGTTGTTCCAGTTTTTGGAACGCTTCGCGCAGGGCTTCCCCGTTTTCTTGCAAAGAACCCAAGGCGTCTTGCACCCCATCCGCATCCATCGATTCGGCGCTTAAAATGATTTTTAACGCTTGATCCGTCGCCTCGATCTGACTTTTGAGTTCCGCGGGTGCCGTCACTCCTTGTTTTTCTAAACTGGTAATGCGCGCGGTAATGCGCTTGAGCACGGAAGAGAGGGGAGCCATCTGTTTTTTCATTTGTGCAAATTGTCGTCCCATTTCTTTTTGTCGACGCTCTTCATCTTTTTTCTGGCGTTCTTCCATTTGGGCCTGACGCTTTTGATTCTCCTCTTCCATTTGCGCTTGGCGTTTTTGATCTTGCTCACCGTTTCCTTGGAATGACTCTCCCCGATTTTGACCTTCGTGAGAGGGGTTAAAAGAATTCTGTCCTGACGGTTGACCAAAAAACGGTTTCCGGTCACCATCGGTGCTCCCACCGGAAGAAGTCCCCGGAGAAGAGCAAGGTTCTCCTTGTTTACAGGGTGTCCCTTCAAAAAGTTGGGGCATGCTATCACCCGTTTGCGGAGGTTGAAAGTTCGCGGTTGGAGGTTGATCCATCATCGGAAAATTTTCCATTTGAGGTTGAGTCGTCACGCTTGGCATGGAACCGATTCCTTCTTCCGCCAGGGAAAAATGAATGCCGCCGATGGCAAAAATGAGCGTAGCCATGACGGTAAAAGCCCCCAACATAAACGGTTTAAAGAAAGCCCAAAATTCGGAGGCGTGAGTCTCCGCGCGACGCTGAAAACGGTCGAACCGTGAAGGAACTTTTGCGTGTGGGTGTGTCATAATGGATAAAGTATATCATATTTTGGCATGTCAAGGAAAAACTCTGTCAAATTTTATGAAAACAACCACTTTTAAGTGGTTGTTTTTCGTGGTAGGGGCTCGTGGAAGACGTTAGAACTTTGGTTGGAACTAAGGTACTAAGACCAAAAAACTATTCTACCTCGACTTATTAGTTCGCGTATTCCGCATATACACCAGCCTCTTCCTTCAAGGCATTCGACTGTATCGAGGCGTCAATGGATGCTCCGCTTAAGGTAACTGTTTTGGCAAGCGAAGGTGCGAGACCTGTACCTCCATCATTAATAACGAGAAACCGCGTGGTGCTCAATGGGATAATCGTTGCATCAAAGCGTAATCCGGTCGGTAACATCGTAAGACCTCCGATAGTCTTCTTGGAAACATCTGCTGTTGTCGTGGCGAAACGACTTCCATATTGTACATCTTCCGGATGCACCACCATCCATTGCCCGGAAGTGGTTTCATAAAAATATTTCGTTTGGCTGATCGGGCTTGCATGATTAGTGGGCTCGTCGGTGATAGAACTGGTCGGAGAATCCACCACACTAATTGTCGGACCGTCCGCCGGCCCGACAACCAATCGCTCCACGATGACGCCGCCGGGAAATGCTGTGTCGTTTTGCATCGTTGACGACGTGATTTTAAGGGTGTTGGGATACCAAAACGAAAAACCATACGTAAGATCTAAGTATTGGTTCATTCCATGTGTATCGCCTGGCGTAGGAGTCTGGTTTTTTGAACACCCAGCACCAAAAAAAACGAGAGACAACGCAAGCATGTAATATCATTTCATGAAAAAATGCTAACACAAAAGCCGTTTTGCGACAACTTTAGTGTGGCAGGGGCTCGTGGAAGACGTTCGGACGCTGGTAATGGTTGAACCGACGTTGCGCATCCACCTTCGCTGAAGCTACGGCGGACAGGTGGCCGGAATTCGTTAGAAAATGACAGTCGGTTTCACGCATTTTCCCATCCGGAGCCTCCAGTTTCAACTGTCGACAAAATGTCGACAGTTCAACTCCAGTCTCATCTTTAACCCTTATTTTCATTTTGAACCAATAATCGCGAGCGTTGACGCTATCAGTCAACGCCTCAACAACGTCTACAATTGAAAACCACCATTCGTTGTTGTGAAGTGTTTTTCTAATTTGTTTGCCCTTGAACAGGGCGATTTGAGTTTGTTGAAAATCGTTCATAAGGACATTGTTCTATTTTTGTTCTATTATGTCAATATCAAAATTGTGGATAAAAAAACCACGGCCTTTGTATCCGTGATTTCTTCCTGGCAGGGGCGGTAGGAATCGAACCTACGTTGCTGGTTTTGGAGACCAGCGTCCTACCATTGAACGACGCCCCTATGCATCAAATGCGCCCAAAGAATAGCTTAAAATCTGAAAAAGAACAAGGGCAATCAAGGCAAATGTCAAACAGAAGTTAGAATGTCCTCTTTCTAGGGAAGTTAGAATGTCCCTTTTAAGAGGTCACTTTTAAGGCATCCGCATGAAACCTCTGTCGCCAAGGGTGATCGGCTCGAGGCTTCGTGCATAGAGGCGGTAATTTCA
>JAUSEV010000026.1 GCA_030649995.1 Candidatus Uhrbacteria bacterium | reverse complement strand
TGGCACGCTGTACAACGGTCAACACCAACCATTAGTGAGCGAAGAAATTTTTTCCCTGGCTCAAAAAATACACCAAAACAAGGTGAAGAAATTCAGGGTGTGCAAAAATTTTATTTTCGGCGGACTCATCAACTGTGTTGAGTGCGGGTCAAAAATGACCACCTGCTTTACCAACAAATGGAAGGATGGAAAGATGCGTCGTTATCGGTACTACCGCTGCACCTCAACCATGAAACATGACTGGCAGGCTTGTTCGGTAAAGCAGATGTCCGCCGAACGTTTGGAAAATTTTTGCGTAGAAAGTTTAGACCGGATCGCCCACGACACGAGCTATATTGAAAACATGGTTTACCGTCTCAATAATGATCCGGAAATGAGTTTTAATTCACCCCAGGAAGTGGGGTTCGAACTTGAGAGAAATTGGTCTAAACTCTCCACCGCGGATGTAGCCGCCACCCTGAATTTCTTCCTATCTGAATTAAAATCCTCCTCCGGCGTAGCCCAAAATCTGCTCGCCAAACAGTGTTTTCAAAAAATTACCTACTCGCCTAAAAGTATTGAAATATCAATGGTATATCGCCAAGGGGCTGTAACCACTTCGGTATTAAAACCACAAACCCCGCTAGTGGCGGGGTCGTGCGAAAATGTTTTAACAACCAGTTCGCAACCTGTGGTATGGCTCCGGGACTTGGATTCGAACCAAGATACACTGCTCCAGAGGCAGTAGTCCTACCATTAGACGATCCCGGAATATAAGGCTTGAAGCGGAGCAAGCGTATCTAAAATTTTAAGACCGGTCAAGGTTATCGGCCAAAAAATTGGACTTCTTGATCTTCCCTTGCTACGTTAGAGAGTATTGACTATGAAAAAACTCTACAATTTCTTCACCCACCGCGTTTTTCTTCATGTTATTTTTTGGACCTATAACGCCATTATCTTACTCGGTGCGGGGCTTGCGAGCATTCCGCTCATCTATCTGCTTATCGATGATGCGCAAAGCATTCCTTGGAATGTGGCTCTCATGGCTTACATTCTTGTCTTGACCCCTCTGGCAGCCACCATTCTAGGATTGACGCGTTTACGAAAAGAACCAAAAAAACTTGCCACCTTGCTGTTTTGCGTGGAAATCCCTCTCATCACGCTCGCGCTCGCACGCATTCTTTTTATCCGTCAACTGACTCCCATTCTTTGGTACCTGACTTTGAGTGGCATCGTGAGCGCGATCGGTATTCTCCTCTTCCTTTTGAAAACAAAAATGGGATCAAAGGCAAAGCAGATCCTTCACACGCTCTCACAAGAAATCGCTCTGCTCGTGGCCGGTTATGGAGCACTCCTCATCTTATTTTTTCTGCCCATCATCATCGTCTTGCTCTATCAATTGATTTCTGGATTGAATTTTGGAGAAATGTGGCAAATGTTCATCGCGACAAAGGGTTTGGCTCTTTTTTATCTGTTGTTCTTCCTTCTATTCTTCTTCATGGAGGTGGTATTTTTTTTCGCAGCGCCTATTATTGCCACCATTCTCTACTATAAATCATTCAAGGAATCCATGGGGCGCTTGCGTGACATGGCTACGCCTCTCCTGGCTCGAAGATTGGGGATTGGGTTTGCCGTCGTGTATGTTGTGATTGGTGTTGGCCTCTCCATGCAAACGCGCGATACACAGTTCATCAAACAACTGGCGGACATTCGAGAGGCTAAAACCTTTGCGGAAAAACAAGCTTTGGCTAAACCTCTTATACAAGAAAAAGAACGCATCCGTCAGGAATTGCGTCATGCCTATCTCGCCCAGTATCGCTACCTCGGCGATACGACGAGCAATCTCATTTCGGAAGGCTACACAAAACATCTGCGTCTCGATCCATCACAAGCGGAAAAATTCCAGAAATTTTTTAATTTTGTCGCTTCGCCCTTTATTTATCGAGGCACGTTTGATGATGACGTAAAAAACGCGAGCGAACAGTATGAGGAAATGTTCGACGCTCACATGCAAGAAGGCGAACGCGCCTACATCGTAGACGCTCTCAAATCAACCAACACTCGAGACCAACTCAAAGCAGGATTGCTTGATCGAGAAGAAAAACGAGTGCGAGTGGTCACGCGAGAAGTAAAAGCTATGGTGTCAAACAATCTCATGGCAAAGGTGAGTTTTGAAGAGGAATATGAAAATACTTCCGATCAAATGCAGGAAGTCTATTATGAATTTTCCTTGCCGGAAGGATCGGTCGTTACCGGTTTATGGCTTGGCCCGGACTTAGAATATCCCGGCGTGATCGCGCCAAAAGGAGCGGCTCGGCGAACATATGAAAATCAAGTACGGGAGAGAGTTGACCCTGCTCTTTTGGAACAGATTGGTCCGCGTCAATATAAGCTCCGAGTGTTTCCTATTCCGGCAAAATTCGCTGACTGGTTACCCAAAAGACCGCAAGACAAAAATCAACGCGTAAAATTTGAGTATGTGGTTTCTGATCTGTCTGCCGGTATCCCACTCCCCGCCTTTGGCGAAATGCGCAATGTATTTAGCGATCAAAAAACAAAACGCTCCCATATTCTCAACGGACAGCCTGTGGCCTACACGGAAGGAACGCTCTTCGGTTCTCCAAAAACCGATTGTCCCACGGATATCCTTCACATACCCGTGATGATGAATCAAGCATACAGCGACTTTAATTACATCCTCTACCTCCCTCATGTCGTGAACCCATTGATTAAAGAAAGTTATAATTGCACAACTCGTTTTGGAAATGTATTGCCCGCACAAACCAAAATCGCCATCCTCTTGGATGTGTCTGGGAGCAACGCTGGTATGGACTGGCAAAAATATCTCAAAGAACACTTTCCCCTCAAAGACTTGCTCGGAGCGCAAAATACGGTTGATCTCTACTACTTTAACGATGCGTTGAGCGAAAAAATTCCGTTGACCGAAGAGATTTTGCAAAAAGGTTTAACCGTGATCCCCTTCGGCAAAACCAATCGTCTCAAAGCGCTCCAATCATTACCGCCGGAATATGATGTCACCTTGATGGTGACTGATGATAGCAGTTTTGATGACATAAAAAAAGAGACTTCCTTCCGATTACAGGGACAATTTCCTCTATATCTCATTCATCCAAGCGGTGTGTTTCCGGCTTATCGTGATGATCTGACGTATCAAATCACCATGAGCGGCGGTGGCGTGTTTGCCTCTCCAAAAGAAGCGCTACGGCAACTGGCGATCAAAAAATTGCTGAAGGATAAACAGCTTGAACTCATGGCCAATCAAACTTTTTCAGACTCCATCATCATCGGAGTTGATGAACAAGGAACATGGTTTGTGTCGAAACGTTCGGCAACAGAAACAAATCTTTTTCCCGCTCTTAAACTAGCGAGGCTTCGTCCTGATGACGACATCGGAAAAGTGGCTGCCGGAGTCTTCATCCGTTATCTCACCTTTACAAGCATATCGGTGGATGAAATTCACAAAATCGCGACAGACGCCTCAATCGTCTCGCCGTATTCCTCCTTCATCGCTCTCGTGAACGATTGGCAAAAAAGTCAACTCGAACAAGCCAAGAAACAGAATGATCGTTTTCAGGCTGATTTTGATACTGGCGTAGCGCCGCTCGCAAATCCCATGGGAGCAAACGCTCTCACAATTGGCGCAGTCCCAGAACCGGAAGAATGGCTCTTGATGATTGTAGGTGTGATGCTCCTCCTCTTTTTCTATCGTCATCGCCTGTTAAAATTTGTGCGTTGATCGTTTGTGCGTTCTCTGATAATTGTTTTCCTCTTTTTTCTCTATTTTCGCGGGAGCATGGTTTGGATTTTCCGTCTCTTCACCGGAGACGGATTCATGGAGTACGGCATCGCGTTTTTTCTTCTGCTCCTCGCAGCTCTTCTGCTCCTCGGATGGCAGTATCGAAAACAAGGTTTCGTCTCTCTCCGCTATACCTATTCAAAAAAAGCCTTAATCGGTCTTCTCGTATTCCTCGCGATTGATCTTTTGAATACGATCTTTTTTCATTATCAGATCATCGGAGCCGCGTCTTTTCTCTTGGGAGGTTATTCCTTACTCGGTTTTTATCTTGAAGAAAAGCTGTGGATGCGTGGGGTATTTTTAGCGATCATCGTCACCCTGACTCTGCCATTCATCGAACACATCCAAACATTCTTGGGATTTCCGGTGCGGCTCATGACGGCAAATATCGTCAGTGCTCTCATGCATTGGATGGGCATTTCCAGCATTTCCGATTCCACGGTGATTCTAACGGAAAACAGCGCGAGCGTGGTTGATCTGCCATGCAGCGGTGTCAAAAGCATTTATACCGGCGCGTTATTTTTGTGCGCGCTGTTTTTCTTTCAACGTATATCTTTTTCTTGCCGCACGGCGCTCGTGAGTCTGATCTTTTTTGCTTCCTTATTATTTTTTAACATCTGGCGAGTCTTTAGCCTTGTCTATATTTACAACGTCTTACAATTACCCGCGGCAGGAAACAGTCTGCATGTGGCCTTGGGGGTTGGTGGCTTTGTAGCGAGCGCGTGCTTGGCATGGTTTTTGACAAAGAAATTTCTTGCTTCTCCCCTATCTGTACCATCAACATCAACATCTCAAACAAAGGATATGAAAAATATGCGATGGGTTATTATAATTTTTCTCTTGTGTTTTCTTTTTTTGGATGCTGTGCTGACTTTCAGCCGAGTGTCGCAATCTTCCGTCGCGTCTCCCTCCAATGATGTGACATTCGCGCTTGACATTCAAAATGTTTCTCTCAAAGAGATTCCCTTAACCGAACCTGAAAAACGTTTTTTCCAAAATCGCGAGGTGCTTTTTACAAAAAAATATGACGGCAAAACCGCAACGGGCATGCCTTTTTCATTATTATTCGTTTCCAGCAAATCTTGGCGTACGCATCACAATCCCGAAGTTTGTTTACGAGGTTTAGGCTACCAGATCAGCCGTTCAGAACTGTTACAACTCTCTGATTCGAGTATGAAAGTCAGACAGGTGCGCCTTGATCCTCGAGGCACGGTGCTCTATTGGTTTGCGAGTCAGAATAAAACTATCAGTGATTATTCAGAACGCGTTTGGGCCGGCATCCTCCATCCGGATACGGCATGGACACTGATAGAAATAGGGTTGAACGATCAAGCCGATGCACAGAACCCTGAAATTCTAGAATTGGTAAAGAAAATAAATAACGTTTTTACTTTATGATAAAGAGACTGGTCAAAATAGGGATCGGCGTTGCTCTTGGAATCGGTATCCTGTTCATTGGGTGGGGAATTTTTATTGCATCTCCTTGGTATCCGCAGACTTGGTATCGTGAAGAGACTACTTCAAAAGAAGTGATGGAAAGCAACAAAAAATGGGTGGATAAAATGAAGAATGAAGGAGAAGTCAAGCTCGGTGTTCAACTTGAATACGTCTCTGTAACCACCACCCGATCCATCAACCAAAATATCGAATGTGTGGGCGAGGTCACATACCCTCAAATTCTTAGCGGTGCCGATGCAGATATCATGAATCGCATCAATAAAAAAATCGAACAGACCGTAAAGGAAACATTCCTACATGATGATGAAAAAATTTATGCTCCTTCTGTCGCAGAAGCTGTGGCAGCCTATGCAAAACAATGTTCAAAGGAACTCAAAGAAAGAATCGCGCTCGAAATTCCCACGTATAAACACCCTCCCTATTACCACCATAGTTGGTTCCACATCCTTAAAACATCTGTTTCCTTAAATGAAAAAAATTTGTTAAGCCTGCGATTCGACCTGCAAAACGAATTCGGCGGCGCGCATCCAATCTATTGGACGTCTGTTCTCTCGTTTGATGTAAAAACCGGAAAGATACTTACGTTCGATGACCTCTTTAAACCTGACCAGCTACAAAATTTTTTCCGTTACGAAAAGCAAGCGCTCTTAGATCAAAACCCATTTCAGCGTTCATTATTTAGCGGCTTCGAGGAGGCGCTCAAAAAAAATGAGCCATTGATTCCAGGTATGCATATCAACACGTTTTATCTGACACCTAAATCCATGATGAGTGTCTATCAAGACTATGAAATCACCGGTCATGGCAACGGCATACCTCATGTCGAAATGCCTTATGCCAAATTAAGATCATTCGTTTACGTGGATGGTCCCCTCGGCGTTTTCTTGGATCGCTAAATCTCTATCGTGAAAACAAAAACTCACCCAATGGTGAGTTTTGATATTCTCTGTAAATTTCTTATTGCGTTTCAGGAGTCGTTGGAGCCGCTTTTGGTTTTTCTGTTTTTCCTTTCACCCCCGTTGCGTCCGGCGCCGGTTGCACGAGACAGAGTGAACGCAAATCTTGCAAAGCCTTTTCCATCATCTCAAGACGATTGGCGATCCGTGCCGCGTCAGATCGCAATGCGCCATTCTCGCGTTGAACTTTCATGGTGGCCTGATCCGATCGAGCTTGCACCGCGGAAAACGCAATGGCACCGGTCAACACGACGGACAACCCGACAACGATCGCGGCAGCCCAGATATTTGTGACCGCCCGCGCCGTATGGAACATGTGATGGTCGGTGATGCGTGAAGTTTGACCGACATAACGCACTCGACAATCAGAACCGCAACCGCCATGGCCGCACGTCGGTCCACTGCTGCCCGGACCCGTGGGAATAGGAGTTGAACCATCTGACTTTGACGCCATAGCCTTTCGTCGCGTCCCGGATTTTTTAGATTTGATGTCGTCCGTCATACAAAGAACTAAAGAAAAAGATTTAAGATAAAAAAAGTATAGCACACTTATCCACCTGTCAACAACAAAAACAAAAGGGCGGGTTTAAAACCCGCCCCTACATCCTCTCCCCCTTAAAATCCCATCCCCCCGCCCATGCCGCCGTGGTCATGGCCACCGCCGCCAGGCGCCTCTTCTTTTTTTGGTTTCTCGGTGATAACGCATTCGGTTGTGAGAAATAGCGCGGCGACGGAAGTCGCATTCTGCAAAGCAAAGCGCGTGACTTTTGTCGGGTCGATGATCCCGGCCTTTACCAAATCCTCAATCTGATCCAGTTCCGCATTGTATCCCATGGCACCCTCGAGATTTTTGACCCGTTCCACGATCACGGATCCATCTTTGCCGGCATTGGCGGCGATGATGCGGATCGGTTCTTCGATCGCCTTCTTCATAATGCGAGCGCCTACCGCTTCTTCTCCTTCCAAATGAAGACTATCAAGTGCCTTCATGGCGCGCAGTAACGCAACCCCGCCTCCGGGAACAATCCCCTCTTCCACGGCCGCTTTGGTCGCGGCAATGGCATCTTCAATACGGTGTTTCTTTTCTTTCATCTCCACTTCCGTCGCGGCACCAACTTTGATCACGCCGATGCCGCCAGATAATTTTGCCAATCGTTCCTGCAACTTTTCTCGATCAAATTGCGAGTCGGTTTTCTCGAGCTGTGATTTTACCGCCGTGGCACGCGAGGCTATCTGTTCCTTATCTCCTTTCCCATCAACAAAAGTGGTAAAATCTTTGGTGGCGATAACTTTGCGCGCTGAACCCAAATCATTTAATTCGATGGAATCGAGTTTTCGTCCCAAATCTTCGGTGATAAACGTCGCGCCGGTCACAACCGCGATGTCTTGCAACATTTCCTTGCGACGATCGCCAAACCCAGGCGCCTTCACGGCCAAAGCGTGAAAAATGCCGCGTAATTTATTAACAACGAGCGTTGCCAAAGCCTCACCTTCCACATCATCGGCAATGATGACGAGCTCTTTTTTCCCGGCTTTCAAAACTTTTTCTAAAATCGGCACTAAATCCTGAACCGAGGAGATTTTTTTATCCGTCACCAAAATAAACGGATCATTATATTCCGCTTCCATCCGATCTTGGTTGGTGATCATATATGGCGACGCATATCCTTTGTCGATACGCATCCCTTGAACCACCTCTTTATCAATGCCGAACGACTGGGATTCCTCAACCGTGATGATGCCGTTTTGCCCCATCTGATGCACCATCTCGGCGATCGTCTTGCCGATTTCGCGTTCATTCGCGCTGATGGATGCCACGTGTTCGATTTTATCGCCAGTGACCGGCTGGGAAACGTGCTCACGCAACTCTTTGACCACGGCTTCGAGCGCTTTTTCCATGCCGCGTTTGACCGCGAGCGGATTTGCGCCGGCGGTAATATTTTTTAATCCTTCCGTAATCATGGCTTGCGCCAAAACGGTTGCCGTAGTCGTGCCGTCTCCAGTCGCGTCGTTTGTCTTTGACGCCACCTCTTTAACCAACTCGGCTCCCACATTTTCCTGCTTGTCTTCGAGTTCGATCTCTTTTGCGACGGTCACTCCATCTTTGGTGATGGTTGGTGAACCATATCCGTGATCAATGACCACGCTGCGTCCCTTAGGGCCTAGCGTCACCTTCACCGCGTTCGCGAGTTTATCCACCCCGCGCTTCATAGCCTGACGCGCCTCTTCATCAAAAATAATAATTTTGGACATAGATTATTGGTTAGGTTGTTAGTGACTAGTTACTGGTTGCTAGTGACTCAATGACCGCCATCACGTCTGATTCGGAAAGGACGAGATATTCTATCTCATCAACCTTCACCTCATCAGGTGAATACTTTTTAAATACCACCTTGTCTCCCACCTTCACATTCATGGGCGCGCGTGAACCGTTCTCGAGTAATTTGCCTGGACCCACGGCAATGATCTCGCCCTGTTCCGGCCGCTCCTTATCAACCGTATCAGGCAGAATAATGCCACCTTTGCTTTTCTCTTCTTTTGACAGCGCTTTAATAATCACACGATCACCGAGAGGACGTAACTTCATAGAGAGGAATTAAGAATCAGGAATTAGGAATAGGGAATGAAGAATGTTAAAACCAGGTGTTCATCACATTGCCAAAAACAAGGGAAGGTGTCAAGAGCTCTCCCTCAAATGAAACAAAAAAAGCGCCTCTAAAAAAGACGCCTTTGATGTTCTTTGTCAAGTCCGAGGATAAAAAATGCCACAACCAAAGCGACCAGAGTGCGGCCGCTCCAAAGAGACCATGGATAGTGATCGAGGAGGGAGAGGAGGAGTAGCGGCGCGACATACCAGACCATCGCCCAAACCTCACCTAACCTCTCCTTCGCAAGGAGAGGAATCTGAAAAATCAAGATGATCAGACCGATCACCCCCACCAAACCAACTTCATCCAAAATGAGTAACGGAACAAAATGCGGGATGATCTGTGATTGCATGGCGTAGGCCGTGGCTCCCGGGCCGACTCCGATCAAGGGATGTTGAAGAAAGAGTGACCATCCTTGTTGAAAAGAAGATTGACGCTCGTTGATGGATTTTTGTTCCAAGCCCTGATTCGCATCGAGGCGGACAAAAATGTACTCGCGTTCGAAAAAAGCAGTAAGGCTGGCGGCAAGAAAAATGATGGTGAAAGAAAGCAAAAATTGTTTTGTCATCCTCGGGCGAGTAGCGGCGAGACCCGGGGATCCATCGGATGGATTCCTGCCTCCGCAGGAATGACAAAAGATACTCGTGAACAGCAAACCAACAAACCCCGCGAGCCAAGCGGCGCGTGAAAAAGTGAGAACGAGAGCGATCGTAAACGCAGCTCCCACGATCATCCAAACTATTTTTTCTGCGCGACGTTTTGTCTGAACCGTCAACCATACGATAAATGGAAGAGCCACAGCCAGCCAACCGCCAAAAATATTTGGGTGCGGAAAGCCGCCGTAGACGCGCAAGATGCGATCTCCGTTATGCAGAATGACGGAAACGCCGGAGGTCAAAGGGTTTTGAATAGCCATGCCCAACCATGTTGATCCGATGACCATCTGTGTTGCGTATTGATGGAAAGCCAACAAGACATGAGGGATGAGGGAGATGATAAACCATGTGGCGAGTGAACGCGCAGAAATCTTCAAACGAACCAGTGCCCACACAAAACCACTCAACATAAAAATTTCTAACCACCATTGGAATGTGGCGCGAGGGAAAACGGAAAAAAGAGAAGGAAATACCAGACACGCGATGGCGAACAGCATCAATCTTGTCATCCTCGTGCGTAGCGGAGCGGAGACACGGGGATCCATCCGATCCACCGATGGTCGATCGGACTGGATCCCCGCCTTCGCGAGGATGACAAAAATAACAAAGATCACGATCACCACCCACGAAACATAAAGCGACAATCGTCCTTGCTCCCACGGATATCCGCCGATGATCGGCGTAACGGAAAACCATCGAATCTGCCAAGGCAATAAAAAAATGGCGAGGCGCCAGAGCCAGGGTGTAAGGCGTAAGGCGTAATGCGTAATGTTAAAATTCAATTCCATAGGTTTGACATTTAGTTTGATAGGCATCGCGATATGATGTGCGGCCATCTTCCACATGAAACTTTAACACATGATCGTTGACGACAACGCGCGTATCAACATTCATGAGCGATCGTATTTGCGTTGGAAACGCCTTTGACTGCAGTCGTCGCGCCAGAGATTCGATGCATAAACAGGTCGGGATTCTATATTCTCTATTCTTTATTCTATATTCTTTATTAACGATCCACGGTCTCGCGAATGGATGACGCGTGGTGATCGCGGCGTTCGCATTCCACAAGTCTGTTGATACGCCGTCATCATGCAATGGAAGGAGCGACAAAAACCAATGACGGAAGTAGGGATCGTCGCCATTTAACTGAAGCGATGAAAGATCGAGCGCGATATCATCAACAAAAAAAGACAAGCACACGGCGTCGCGTTCCGCACGATCCTCCTGCGGCCGACGCTTGAGAATCTTAAAAGGCAAAACCGCAAGGGCTCGTGTTTGCCAAAGCGTTCCGCGCCGCGTCACCACAAAAAAATCGAGATCACCGTCATCGCGTGCGTGAGCAAGCGCTGTTGTATTACATAACGCGACAAAACGCACGCCGGAAAGACGGGCAAGCCATCTGGCCACCTGTCGCGCACGTTTGATTTTGCGTGGAAACAACGCCTCGCGCGATTCGTGTTCTTGAATCAACACCTCGCGACCGGGAAAAATCACGCGACCGCGAGATTCGATGATCGTTTGATCATTTTTTAATTCCTGAAAGACCTCACCTAACCTCTCCCTCCCACCCCCTCTAACTCCGGTTCGACTGAGCTCACCGAAGTCCCCTCCGGCAGGGGGAGAACCGTTCGTAAGGAGAGGAACCGCACTATCAAAACTCGAAAATAATTCAATGCGCGTTGGCGCGTAGCCACACACATCATGAAAACACAACGCGCGAATCAAGCCTTGCCTATAGACGTCCATACCGGTTGCCCTACGCTCGTCGCTCCGATTTTCACCGCTCCATCCGCAATCACCACTTTTGAGGAAGTAAGTTCAATCACCGCATCCCAAGACACGATCAATTCATTCGCCATAAGCCCGGAAACGAGTCCGCGACTCTTCACGCGTATCGATATCAAACGCCCGGTGGCATCATCCAAATCAAAACTGGCGACTTTCCCGATACGTTCTCCGGAACGGGTTTCCACGGGAATGCCTATCATGTCCTTCGTGTTGCACGCCATAGTATTTAGAGAATAGCCCGCACGATCCTTTTTGTCATGTCATCCTATTCCACAACGCTTCCCCCAAACGCTTTTAAGATATTCGTCGCCATATCATAGGGACGCTCCTCCTGTGTATCCGTACTCTCTCCAACCATCCCCTCGATGATCAGTCCAGGATCCTCCAAAACCTGTCGCATGCACGCTTCCACGATCGAACGATGCTTGTGATCGGATAAAATTTTGTCGCGATGAAACGCGTATTGAAATCGGATGACCACGGTGTGGCCGCGCACCTCTTCCGGTCGGCTGATTTTTAAAATAAAAGGAATGGAGTGATTTTTTTCGTCCACCGCGCGCACGATCGCGTTCCATTGACGACGAACGGTCGCGAGATCCAACATTTTTGAATCGTCATTGCGAGCGACCAAAGAGAGCGCGGCAATCTCTGTCGTTTCGGACTTGGAGACTGTGGGAGATTGCGGAGCCTGTCCCGAGTTCGACGAAGGATCTCTCCTCGCAATGACAGAAGAATCTGATTCCTGCTTCCCACTTCCTGATTCCTGCTTCTGCCCACCATGTTTCAACATTCCGTTTGTAACAACGGTTCCGGCAAGCTGCAACGCGAATAATGGATCCACTCCGGCTTTCACATCCCGCCGACGTTCGAATAACAACAACGCCAGATCATTGAGCTCGGCCGGTGAAAATTTTGCCGTAGACGCATCTGGTTGACCGGAAGCGACGAGCTGTCTGCGTACGATCAACAGTAAATCATCAAATAACGGCAAAAGAGGAATGCCCTCATCAAACAATCGTTGTGCCTCTGCGAGCGCCGCCGAATGATCGCGATTCGCCCAAAGTTCCATAAGCGCCTCGGCAAGCGGGAGATGGCTTGGCGGAATCACCAAGCCCGCGAGATCCATGGTGATGGTTGATTCGCCAAGCGACCCTAATTGACCGAGCAGCGTCTCGGCATCACGCACGCAACCCTCTGATCGAGACACGATGAGATCCGTGACATCATCGGCGATCTTCCATCCTTCCAGTGTAGCCAGTTCTTTGACTCGAGTCGCCAATTCTTGATCCGCGATCCGTCGAAATTCAAAACGTTGACAACGCGAGACAATGGTCGCCGGAACTCTGTGCCACTCGGTTGTGGCTAAAATAAAAAAGGCGTATGCCGGAGGTTCTTCCAAGGTCTTCAAGAGCGCATTCCATGAAGCTCCTGATAGCATGTGCGCCTCATCCAAAACATAAATTTTTCGCTTGCCGATGTTGGGAGAAAAACGCGCGTGCTCGATGATGGCCTCACGCACCATATCAACTCCGGTGTGTGTGGCCGCATCCAATTCGATCAAATCCAACCAGCGACCTTCATTCGCAGCCTGACAAGGAACGCACGTGTTGCACGGCTCCCCGTCATTCGGTTTTTCACAATTCAACGCCTTGGCAAACACCCGCGCCGTCGTGGTTTTTCCAACTCCTCGCGGACCGGAAAAAAGATACGCGTGACCGAGTACGCCGGTCGCCACTTCCTTGCGCAACGTCTCAGTCACGTGACGTTGCCCCGTAATTTCCGCAAACGTTTTTGGACGATATTTTTGACTCAAAGAGGGCATAACTCATGAAGCATGGAGCATGAAACATGAAACGTCAAACAGAAATTCAAGACCTGGAGGTAAGGGGAATCGCACCCCTGGGATCTTGGATGATAGGCCAGATCCCGTACTGCACTACCCCCAGGCAAAACACATGATAACATATCCACAAATCAACTCTTTTGACAAAAAATGTGAACCGTGCTATATTTATTTTGATGATAGGTCAGATCCATCATACTGCACGGGATGTCATATCAAAACCCCTCTTCATCGAGGGGTTTTGAATTTTTAACTTTGGATGACCTGACTCACCCCTCCATCTTTATAATATTTTCAATCGCCGCCCAGCGCGATGGAGTGTGGTGCGGCACAAAAATCACGACTTCGTCTCCGGGCTCGCCGTGAAAAAATGACACTGAAGCGGGCAGAACGCGATATTTGGAACCGTTCGCGGCTACGGCCCAGCCTTGCGATTGGTCATCAAAAGTCAAAATGCCCATAAAGCGTTGCCGCTCCATCGGCCCTTTTTGTTTAAAAACAAATCGTCCGGCATCCGTGATCGTCAAGCGCAACAAATCACCTTCCACCAACTTTGATTTTGAAGCGTAGTTTGACGGAACCATATACACGCGCCCGTCCTCTCCCACCATGTGCTCCCCATCAAACACACCCTCCATCACTTTTCCAAACGTGGCGGAAGCCAAGAGCGGCTGATCTTCGCTGCCTCGACGCTCTAACAGAGCTTCCGCATCTGCGGATTCCGCTCCATCAACAAGCAAACGTTCCAAAGAATCCAATCGCTCTCGCAAGTCATTAATAATGCGACGAGCGACAAGCCATTTTGAATTTTCTTTTTGTTGATCTTCTTCCACGACATCCTCATCCACAAAAAGATCTGGTGAATCAGTGAGCATATCTTTTTATTTTTGATTTTGGGGTCTCTAACAGTTTAACGAAGCGGCATCGTATCTGCAACCGTGTCTTCTCCCGCTTCCTCGGTTGCCATGGCGCGACGCTCGGCGATCTCCGCCTCCACCAATTCTCTCTTTCGACCGTATGTGTAACGGGACAGCTCTCGAATCGTGTTTGCCAATTCTTTATTTTCCGGACGCGGCGGCATCACAGGTTTCATATTAAACGGTCTGGAAGCGGTATTGTCTATCAAAATTTTGGCATTGCAGGTAAACGCTTCCACATTCACCAAATCATATTCGCTGAATACCGGCGCGTATTCTTTGACCAAAAACTCCGCGTCTTCCGGCCCGATGCGATAAGAACACATGGAACCGACGTTCCCGAAAATCGCGTCTCGAATGGCCGTGTCCTTATTTGATCCTTGAACCAATTGTCCGATAAATTGATGCGCGATCACCAAATTCAAACCATACTTTCTGGCTTCCGATAAAATCACGGAAATCGAGTCAGTCAAAAAGTTCTGGAACTCGTCAATGTATAAATAAAAATCTTTACGATCCTTTGGATCCATGTCGCCGCGAGCCAAAGCACCATCCAAAATTTTTCCCACGATGATCATCCCCAAAAGATACGCATTCAAATCCCCAATCTTCCCCTTGGACAGGCGCACAAGAATAATTTTTTGACTGTTCATCGCATCAAAAAAATTAAACGCGCTTTTTTGCTGGCCGATGATCGGACGCATGTAGTCGTTGTAGATAAATGATGACAATTTCGACGTGATGTAAGGCACCATATTGGCCAAGCTCGCTTCTCCACCGGCTTTTAACGCCTCTTTTTGCCAAAAATCTTTGACCTCTTGCGATTGACAATGGGAGAGTTTAAAATTCCGGAAATCCTCGTCAGCGAGGACGCGAGGAATATCCATAAGCGACATCCCCGATTCCGGATGCTCCATCAAAAGCAAAATGGCGTTCCTCATATACGTTTCAAACATCGGTCCGCCGGTGGCTTTCAAGTCATAGAGCTTATCGAAGATCTTCAACATCTCGTTGATCACGAACGTGCGCAACTGCGGATGACGCTGATCATATTCCAGCATGTTGAGCCCGATCGGACGTTCATAATCTCCCGGATCAACCAAAATCACATCATCGGCTCGTTCTTTTGGCACATACTCGAGGCACTCATCAACCAATTCTCCGTGAGGATCAATCACACACACGCCGCGACCCTCCTCAATATCCTGTTTGATGATCGAGGCCATAAGGACGGATTTTCCTGAACCGGATTTTCCGATAATGTACATGTGCCGACGACGATCCGGCTGTTTCATGCGCACCGCATAACGATGGCCGCGATATTCCGAATATCCAAGCAACACGCCCTCGGTGGGAAGGTTGCTGGGCGGAATCGCTTTTCGACTCAAGAGCCAAATGATCTTTGGCGTTTCCGTGATCGGTAAAGGCATGTGAAACAGTGAGGCCATTTCTTCCGCGTTCAACACGAGACTGTGTCGCTCATCAAACTGCCGATAAATGAATTCGCGAATGATCGATGTCTGAAAACGCGGCATGTTTTTGTCAAAACTGTTGCCATACTCGTAAATACTATACTGTCCGTAGGCATTCAAAATATCATTCAAATAACGCTGGGCTGTTTCCGGACTTTGACTGCACACCATCACTCGAATGTTGACATCAAGTCCGCCTTTGGAAGATTTTTCTTCCAACCCCTTTACCATCTCCTCCTCCAAAGGAGACAAGCGATACGTCTCTTCCGGTTTTTTTTCGCTCGGCTTTGCGGTCGCGGCGAATCCCTTTAACTCCTTACCAACAGAATGCACAATGCCACCTCCGTGGGCTTGAGAAAACTTTTTTCCTTGTTGCATGGCGCGCGCAATGCGCAACCCTTCTTTGCGCCAACCGGCATTCGCGCTGCGCACGACATATTGAATCGCGGCTCCGTCTTCTCCCGCGACTTTCGCCAATGCGTTGGTCAGAGAGTTCATGGGATCGCTCTCCAATTTACGGTAGGTTTTTATAGGGAAAAAATTTTGTCGCTTGAAGGTAAGATAACTTCCCAAAATAACTCCGGTCGGGGTGAACATGTTGTAATCCGGCACCTCGTCGATTTCCGCATGCGGATATTGCGCGTGAATCTGCTCCTCCACAAACGTTTTGTACAATTCCGGCACGCTCGCATAAAATCCAATCTTGTCTTTGTGCGCCACAATCTCAAACGCGAACGCGTCGGAACGTCCCATAAACCAAGCCCACAATCCTTTTTCCGCTTTAAGCGATGCCAGCGTGGAAAACACGGTTTCCATGGCGCCGATCAATTCCTGAATTTGCTGTTGCGATTTTTCCGCGGCCGCATCTTCCTTTTTTAATTCTTTTGGTACGCGAATCAACAACACCTTCATCTTAAACGTGGCATGAAACAAGGAACGATGCCGAAGCGCGAAACGTACGATGAAAAGCAAAATGACGAATCCGATCGCAACGCCCAAAAGACTCCCAACGAGCGCTACGATCGGGTTTGAGAGAATCGAAAAAAATTCCCCGTCCGCAGTATTTGGAGTTACCACCTCAAATTGAAAAAGAAAAAAAGGTATCATGGTTTATTTTGCGCCTCTTCGCGGCGCGTGCGTTCCAATTCCGCCAGACGATCGGTTTTAATTTTCGCCTCTTGCTCCAAAAAAAATTTATTTACGCCCGGAATCGTGAGCAACCAATCGCGAATGAGCTTCAAAACTTTTTTGGCCTGCAGATGAAAAACCCTCACCATATTCGCAATCTGCACGGAAACCTCCACGCCTTTCCCGCGAAAACGGGCCCGTGCCATTTCAGGCATTGCGTTATAGTACGTCTGCAAACCTTCTTCCAAAATTTTTTCCACCTCAACCGTTACGTCATCTTTGATGACGGGTAATGGAGCCGCTCCGCTCGTCACGACTTGACCTGTTCCGGTTTCCTCCGACACGGGTGAGCTGGTGACAGTTCCTCCAGAAACCTCGCCTTCTTCCAAAAACGTCTCTTGCTCCGACGCCATCTGCGCCGCGGCCTGTCGTTCCGCCAAAGCAACATCATCCTCGCCTTCGGGAAGCGAGAACGTTTCTGCGGGTACGGTTTCTTCCGCAATCGGCACCGTTTCCGCCACCGGATTTTCCATCGGTGGCGGTGAAGACTCGGAAGCGACCGATGGAACTGGTTGTTCTTGTAAAAATCCTCCGTCTGGCATGACGGAATGATAGCATGAAAAATAAAAAAGAGCTTGGAATCCAATCGGAGAACCGATGAAACTTCCAAGCTCAAGGAGCGGCAAGGATAAAGAGCGCTTCCTCCTACCTTTCTCTCTTACAAAACCTATGAAGCTTCCCCAGGGCACGCTCCTCGATCTGACGCGCGCGCTCACGACTGATGCCCCACTTTTTTCCGAGCGTGGAGAGAGTGGCCGCATCCCGCGAAAGGTGCCTATCACGGATGATAGCCTGCTCACGCGGATCAAGGATCTCCAGGCCTTTCAAAATCTTGGCTCGACGAAACCCGTACTCTTCCGACTCTCCCACCGACTCTTCCGGGGTGGCACAAGGATCCGAGATCCGCGAACTGACACTCCTTGCATCAAACGGACTCATCGGCGCATCAAGCGAGATGTCGCGTCCGGTGAGCCGAGGAGTCATGCGCTCTACCTCAATCGCCGACACACCGAGCTCGTGAGCCAAGGCGGCGGAAGTTACCTCTTCCCCACGGAACTCCAGACGCCCTCGCGCTTTTCCCAAGCCGAAGAAAATCCTGCTCTCTACGGTCGTAGTACCAATACGCACCGGACCATACGTATTCCGGATGTGCGCGAGCATGTACGCCCGAATCCACCATGCCGCGTAGGTGGCAAGACGCGAACCACGATGAGGATCAAAGCGCCTCGCCGCGATGACAAGACCGAAATTACCCTGCTGAATCAGGTCATCCATATCCACTCTGGAATACCGGAACTCCATGGCGATTTTGATCACCAGCCTCAAATGGGCTTTGACGAGCTGTTCCAGCGCGCCCGCGTCCTCGTGCTTTTGCCAGAGCCGAGCAAGGCGCTGCTCCTCCCCAACGTCAAGACGCTGGAAAGGCTCCTTTTGCCGGCCAGTTCTGAATGCGCTTCTCGATCCTCCTACCGATGACTTCATGATGTTCCCCCTTTTTCCGTGTTTTGATGAAACCCTGATCTATTAAAAGATAAATTCTCCGTTATGTCAATACTCGAACCTCAAACCCGTTTTCTTGATCCTCAACCTCCCATCCAAGATCGCGAATCTTTTTGCGTAATTCATCGGCTTTTTCCCACTGTTTCTCTTGGCGAGCTTTTTGACGTTCTTCGGCCAATTTTTTGACTTCTATCGGCACTCTAATCTTTTTCCCAAAAAAATCATTGATGTGTAATCCCAGCACATCGTCCATCTTGAGCAGCGCGCCACGCTTTTCTTCATCTGACAAATCAGACTTCAACATTTCCCACATAACGGCAAGAGCTTGTGGGGTATTAAGATCATCCTCGAGAGAGGATTGAAAAGTATTCAGTATCGGGTATTGAGTATACTGAATACTCGATACTGAAGACTCGATACTCCTCGCTATTTCCCACAATTTATTTAACGCGTTCTGCGCCGCTTCCAATCCTTCCCATGTAAAATTCATTTTTTGACGATAGTGCGTGCCGAGACAATAATAACGAAAAGCTAACGGATCAAATCCGCGGGCGATCACATCGTCGAGCGTGTAGGCGTTGCCCTCTGATTTTCCCATGCGACGGCCATCAACCAACAAAAATTCATTGTGCAACCAATAATGCGCAAGAGATTTTCCGCTTGCCGCTTCTGTTTGAGCTATCTCATTTTCATGATGCACGGCAAGATGATCCACGCCGCCGCAATGAATATCAAACGGCTGTCCAAGATATTTGACGGACATGGCGGAACATTCGATGTGCCAACCGGGAAATCCCGTCCCCCACGGACTCTCCCATTCCATGTGACGCCGCGAAGCATCCTGAGCGGAGTCGAAGGATCTTCCGTTTGGATACGAAAATTTCCACAACGCAAAATCCGACGAATGTCTTTTTTCCGGGTTGACGGCCACGCGCGTGCCGGCTTTTTTTTCATCCAACGCCTGACCGGAAAGCTTGCCGTAATCCAAAAATTTTGACGTATCAAAATAGATGCCATCACTGATACGATACGTCGCGCCCTTTTTCTCCAACTGTTGAATCAACGCGATCTGTTCCGGAATGTGCTCGGTCGCCCGCGGCATAAAATTTGGTTCTGTAATATGCAGCCGCTTCATCCCTTCACGAAAAGCCGCTTCATGGTGTCGCGCGATTTCTTGCGCGGTTTTCCCCTGACGAACGGCTTCGCGTTCGATCTTATCCTCCCCCTCATCACCATCCCCCACCAAATGACCGACATCCGTGATATTCATCACATGCTTGACCTGATAACCAAAAAACTCCAAAGAACGATGGAGAACATCGTCAAAAATAAACGCCCGCCAATTACCAAGTGTGACGGGGTTATAAACCGTCGGCCCGCACGTATACATTCCAACCTCCCCCGCCTTGATCGGCTTAAATTCTTCCAACTCACGATGAAGCGTGTTCCAAACTTTCAGCATATCCTCACAGCCTATCGCAATTCTCTAAAAGAGACAAAAAGATCGCTCCTCCATCAACCAAGCTTTGCCAAATCAATCTCATTTTTAGACGCATCCCATCTTTCATCCAGAATAACCTCCAAAATTCAGATAACCTCCAACGATGACCTCTCCCAATTCCACATGAGACAAACTTTGACGATAGCTAGAGTTTGTCTCATTCATTTTTCTTTGGTGACACCAGATAAAAATGCTTACGCAACCAATGATCTTGATCCAAGTGTTCAACCAAAAGGTATAAGGCTTCATGACGAATTCCGTACTTTGTCCGCAAAAGCTCCAACACCGTAGAACATTCGTATGGGTGAACCCACACGCTGTCTTGAAGACGATAAAAGCCCCATGTTTTGAGGACGTGGCGTAATTTTTCTCTCACATGCCTGCGGGTTTCCGGAATATCAAAAACCAACACGCGCCACTTTTGATCCCAGCGTTTTGGAATTTGTATGGCCTTTTGACCAAGCTCGTACGCTTGTAATTCGGCTCTGCCGCGAGACGTGAGATCGATGCGGTAGCCACGCCCAGTATCTCGTAAAACCAACCATCCCTTTTTATCCAAACGATAAACGACTCGTCGGAACGAGCTCTCTTTTAACGAACGCCGACCGATTTTGACGAGCTGAAAAAGACCCGGGCACACGGCACCGACAACGAGAACACCGCTGACACCCACCGCCAAAAGAATCATCTTGACCACTTCACCTCTTTTTATCCGATCTTCGTTGGAAATGTCTTTGACCATAGCCATGCATCCATCATACCGACAAACATGGAATGAGACAAACTTTGACGATAGCTAGAGTTTGTCTCATTCACTTGGGCATTGACTGGTGCACCTCTTGCGCGTTGGCTTTTTTTATTCTTTCTCCTTCACCGGCTTACCATCAAAAATTAAAACCTTACCCTCACCCGTCCCGACAAAAATCCTACCGTCTGGTTGCATTTGGACGATCGGAGGAGGGTCGCAATTTGGATCTGGACAAAGAGGTTGTGAATTTGGAATAAGAACTTCTTTTTTGAGTGATGCAAAATCCTTGAAATCAATCATACAGATATTTCCGTCCCTATCAAAACTCAGTGCCCGTTCACCGGGAAGATAATGAAATAAACTTTGACACCCACTTGCCAAAATAGGCCGCACGTCTGCTACCCCGTGGTGGGATTCAAAAATCCCAGTGGGGTCATAGGCTCTTTTTATCAGTATTCCATTAGTTGTCAAACATAAAAAAGACGATGGGTACCTCCCTGTAGCCAGCACTCTGTGTTTCACATCTGAGATTTCATATGCTGTTGCTGTAAACACTTCCTGATTATCCCTGTAGAAACCTACATGGTGTTTTGAATCTATTTTATACGACCACCCATCCGGAAAAAATCCGGCGTCTCTCTGCTCAAATCTTTTCAAAAACGCGTCTTCTTTTTCAAAAGCAACATCTCGTTTCCAACCTTTTCGCGGTTCGTGAAAATCTGTTCGCCAATATCTATGATTTTGGGAAAACTTTTCGATCAGGCCTCTTGAGGAACCTGTGGGCTTGGATAAATCACTCCGCATGATGTAAAGAGATCCGTCCGGCGTCATCTGAACGTCATGGATCAAACTATTTATACCGATTTCACCAACAACATCGGTGGATGCTATGCCAAAAACATCGGTGTCTAACCGTATTTTCATTAAATGATCCTTCTCTGAATACGTAAATATCTTGATATGGTCTTTTGACCAAACCATCATCCTCATCCCATCCGGCATAACCTGAATCTTCTCGACCGGCGACCCAACCTCAATCGTCTCGACCAATTTATAATTTTCCTTCTCCACGACCGACTCCAAATAATCCGGATAATAATAGCGATTTTCCCAATCACGCTTAGCATGTTCCAGTCGAATCAAAATAGTCCTCGCAGCACCAACCTTGCTCAGAGCAGACGCATCCAAAGCAAATTTTGGATTCACCAGCCTATGATAGGCTTCCGCTTTTTGATTGAGTTTTTGGAGAAGGTCTAGACGCTGCAGATGCTCATCTTTTTCCATAATCCGACACATCTGCATCATCTGATTCGCCACCTTCAGAAAATTTGGTTCATCGGTTGCGACCAGCTCTTGCCACTCGACAATCAATTTTTCTTCCAGCTCACGTCTGATTTGTTTGCGTTTATCACTGAACACTTCCGATAGTTGGCTGATGGGAGTCGTCAATACTTTTTGCGAAAATGCGAACGCGCGACTTAGCCACGGCTTGCCATTCCCCGCTACGGCTTCGATGATCCTCGCTCCCGCATCCGCGCTCATAATTTCGATGGAAGAACGATGTTGAGCTTGAAGTTTGGTAAATTCGTCGTAGCGATACAAATCTTCGAGGCTCGCTTCTCCGTCTGACTTTCGTTGTTTGACGTTGAGTGTCGCGAGGTTAAAAAGATTGAACGGCAAGGGCTGATCGAGAATATTGCGATCTTCCCGTCTCGCGATCACTTGAGATTTGACCGTGTGCGGGTCATGTCCCATAAACGCGAGGTTTAGATTCACGTCCGCCATTTTGAGTCTCAAGAGAGAATCAAAAAGTTTGGACGGAAAAATATCCAAAGAAATCTTTTCCGGGTCTTGCACAACGCGAGCGACTGTCAGCAACTCACGCAGTTTGTGATCGTCGTGACTGCGCTGCTCGATGGCCTCCGGATCAAACACCGCTTCCAAAAAAGACAGAACGCGATGAGCATCTTCTTTTAATTCGATCGGTAATCGCGGCTCTTCTTCCGCGATGCGTGCGTGAAGTTCCACGGCTCCGCGACGGACGTCCTCACGCCCCACGCGCTCAAGATCAACCGGATAGGGAGTGTGACGATCAAGCTCTGTTTTTGATTCTTTTTCTTCCAATTTAATGAGCGCCGTGAGCCGCTCTTTGCGAAGGGTTAAAATTTGCGAATCCGTTCCGGTTTTGGGTTTGGTATCCAACGCACGACGAAAAGCCACATAGAGAAGATTAAAGTCCGTTGGATGATCGCCGGACAAACGGTGATGTGGATCTTCGAGAATCTGGGCGCGAAATTCCGGCACTCGTTTGCATAAAAAGAAAAGAGCTCGATACATATTTTCCGGAAAATCCTCGAGTGAGATCGTAGCAAGCGCTTTTGGCGCGTCTTGATTTGATGAAAGATCAATCAACGCTTCCAGTGTTTGACCAACGAGGAATTCTGCATGTTCGATCTTCTTCCGATCTTCTTCTTGAAAATGACCGTAGCGGAGAGCGTCCTCCACCATCAAACTGAAATCAGCCAAAAAACCGGCAGTACCGGCGCGAAGATCATTGGGAGACAGTGGCGGGAGTGGAGGTAATTCCAAAGAGAGGAGAGACGGTGATTGTTCTCCTTGGTTTGATGGGACTTCTCGAGACATGACCTGCCAAGTTTAGCTTATTCTCTACTCCTCATCAATCAAATCTTCATTTAATTCTTCATTTAACGCTTGAGAGTCGCGATCTTTTAATAATTGTTTCCTGCGCTCCACTCGACGCTCCAATGAACCCATGTGCTGATCAATTTCCTCTGCCTGATTTTTTAAGAGTCCCCTCGTCTCTTTTAGGTCATCTTCATTACTCGCCTCTTGCTGTTGATTAAAAATTTCATTCAGCTCACGCCGCTCAATTTTTAAAATCTCTCGTAGATATTTTTGTAACTCATCGGACTCATCGCCAAAAACGGAAGAGGAGGCGCTCGCCTGTTTTAATTCTTGCAAAATCCGTTGACGGTGAGCTTGCGGCGGCATCTGATCTCGGATGCTGAATTGACGAAGCTCTCGCACATGGCGTCGTGTATGCCGGAACTGAATCCGTTCTTTTTCCTCGAGAGATCGGGCGAATTGCCATTCGGCTTGCTCGATGGTGGTGCGAATGGGATACAGAGGATGATCCGGAAGAACCGCATCCGATGCGTAAGCATAGACAACGGTTCCCGTGCCTAAACTCATTATCATACTCAAAGATGCGGCCGCCATTTTCCAAGAATGCCAAAAAGAAAATCCTTCGACTCCGCTCAGGACGCGTCGCGACGCGGGCAAAAACCCTGCTTCCATCAACGTCTGTCGTAGTGAATTCACAAAACGCCGATCAGGACGCGCCCGACGTTGTAAGCGATGCAGAAGATGGTGAATGGAGAAAAATTTCATACGAGAGTATATTTTTGCATCAATTTGGATTTGAGTTTTTTCAGCGCGCGCCCGGCTTGAACGCGTAACGCTCCTGATGACTTCTCAAAATGCTTCACTAAATCCTCAAATGACCATCCTTCCAAATATTTCATGCGAACAAGATCTGCGTCTTCTTTTGGTATACGTTTTAATGCCTCCCATACGGATTGCATCTCTTGTTTGGTCGCCATGGCTTCACGCGTATCTACGGATACCCAACTGGAATCTTCTATCTCTTCCAACGTAACGCCGGGATGTTGTTTGGCATGATAGTTAATGATATGGTTTCGAGCGATCGTGTAGAGCCAAGACGTTTCACTGATCGCCGGATCATATCTTTCAAACGCTTCAAAGGCCTTGAGAAAAATTTCTTGCGTCAAATCCTGCGCCAATTCCTTACGACCGGAAACACGGAAATACACGAATTTATAAATTCGCTCGACATAGGAATTGTAGAAACCTGTAAAATGTCGCTTTTCCATCCTACTGACGTATCAGAATACCGAGAAAGCTGTCAAATGTTACTTTCCAACCATCAAAGTACGATGTGAGCTCGATGGCGGAAAAATCTCTGTCGCATGAACCCAACCCTGCCAGAGCGGCAGGCGTGGATTTTGTTCAAACCATGCTTTGAGCGCCTGTTTGGCCCGCGTAAAATTTGAAAGATTGATGATCGGTCCGATCTCATGCTCTAATTCGGGCTTTAAGCTCAAAATCACAGGCCAGTGTTTACTCATTTCTTGAAGAGAGAAGGCATAATCCAACGATATTCTCGGCCTCTCGACAACCGGTCTTGTTTGCGGATGCTTCCAAGGAAGAAAAAATTGATGAAAACGTTGCGCGGGTTCCAGGGCGAGCTTGCTCATCTGCTCTGCCAGATCTTTCATCACATCTTGATACAAAGCTTTCCAATGCTTAAATTCCATTTCGCTCATGCGATGGGATGGATCTCCTATTTTTTTCCAACATTCAATCAATCGAGACGCGGATAAATTAACGATGGCTAAACGATACACGGATGATCGATGAGCCGCGTGAGATTCCTGTCCAGTTTTTAATTGCAACGCAATTGGCTCCGTATTTCCCGGAAGCAAAAACAACATGTCCGTCTCTCGAAATCTTCCAAGCCGATACGTATCCTCTCGCGGCATGGTCCCTTGCACATACAAGACGGGGTCTAAGAGCGCCACTTCTTCTTTTGCGGATCCTGATGGCGCGTGCGATAAACGATAATACGGTAAACCGTAACGCAAAATACCAATGAGAGCGATTTCCGCCTGCTTTCCTTCCTGCAGCTCCAAAAGAAAGGCTGACCACAAATGCCGCTTGGCCTGTTTTGCCTGTTCCGGAGAAAGCGATTGGAGTTGATAAAATTTCCTATTCGCTTCCACATCGGCCAAGCGACGTTGTAAATCTTTCAAAGGCAAATGCGGAATGATCTCCAAAGGAGCTTCTCGCAAATGGGTAAGCGTTTCTTGATACATCTTTGCGACCGCTTCATATTCCTCCTCGTTCGTGATCTGCGCCGAGTGTCGTTTCTGACGAGCGAGCCACGCATCCCGCATGACTTCTTCCTTCATCATGGCAAAAATCGCCATCCAACCATAAGCGTCTTTTTCACGATGCTCGGTAAACGCTTGAGTCACGGACTCTTCCACTCGATGCAAAGCCGTGGCGGGATTGGAAGGGTCAAAGCGCTGCAGCACATCCAAACGCGCTCGCATTCTTCCCTCTTGGTTGGTTGATTCTAAAACGCGCGGTTGATGTTCAAGAACAGCGCCGACGGAAAATTTCATAGTTCGATAGACTCACTATGACCCTGAGGAAATCGAATGGGTCATAAGAATATTTTATTCTAACATTTTTTGTCATAACCATCATCCAGTTCATGGTTGACAAAATAAAAAGTTATCCACATTGACATGAAAAAGCAAATACCCGATCCTCCAAAGAGGAGCATTTCTCCGACGAGAAAAATCCATCCGCACTTTTTTAAACTCAAGACACACGTCAAACCGGTTTCCCGCAAGGCAGCTCGTGATCCATCTGATACAACATTGTTTGTCACAAGTTACCAAAGTTCCGCAGAAATGGCCCAAAGAGTTGAGGATTTCCTCTTGCCAAAACTCCCAACGGCCCAAACCCAAACAGGAGGAGGACATGGAATGCTGAATGCCGTACCTCGTGCATGACGAACTGAAACCAGCTGTTGGATCCTGCGCTCTCATGCGCAGGAATGACCCGGTGGAAAAATGAGTCTCCACCATCGATGCCGCATCTTGCGGCAAGGGTCAATCAGTCGCCGTCGATTTCGTGATCGCCGGCGCGTAGCACTCTGTTCCGACGGATCTTTATCCAGCTCAACGGCTCCTCGCAGTCACCGAACGTTCTGCCTCTGTTTGCTCTGAATCGTCTCGCTCACAGTTCTTCTTCCGCTGCCTCACCTTCGAGGACGCGGAATTTTTTTATTCCTCTATTTCGGAGGCCCCCAACCGGGGGGCGGCATCCAAGCTGCGGCACAACTCCAAGCCGCTTCAAACAAGGCGCGAAAGACTGAGGTCATCTCCTTGCTCTCCACCACAATCCCCATAATCGGATCCTCCATGCTCACCACATACAAATGATTGCCTGTCATGGCAATATCCCCCGAGAATGGGTACTGTTCATAATTCATCACTCGCGCTTCATGACGACCGATATCAAAATAGGGCGGCATACAACCGGGCTTAATGGCCATAAGCGCCCGCCCGCCGATCGCGCGACGGTTTCTCTCAATGCGTTCTTTCCCTTTCGTGTTCGCGATATGGATCAGACGTTCATTCACGGCATACACCTCCCAAATAGCGTCGCGGCTTTCATGAACCTCGTCACGCACCGCCTCGAGCGCTTCTTCCCCTTCAAAAAAACGCACTCTTGGTTTGTCGTTGCGAGTATTAAAAACAGCCAAAAGTTTTGGCAAGCTTATTTCCAGTTGATTGCGTTTGGCTTCTATATGGGAAAATTCATGCACCACAAGCGAAACCAACCGTTGAGGATTTTCCGCCGCGAACAAAACCTTTTTGCCTTTTTCAAAAGTCGAGGCCAAACCGCGATGTTGGAGCTCGTCAATGACGGGATAAATGGTGGAACGGTTGATGGCAGAGGCATCCGCAATCTCTTGCACGCTCGACGGCCCCAATTGCAACATCGCCAAATAAACATCAGCCTCTTTCTGGCCAAGCCCAAGTTCCATCAAATTGACCTTCAATTCATCGATCATACGGTCATAGCCCATTCTACCATGAAGTCAAAATATCCATCGTTTTCTCCGCCGTGTGTTCCCATTGATAACGCCGACACCACTCAAAACCCCGACGGCGCAAATCCTCTTGCAAACTTTGATCGTTGACAATATGTAGAAGTTGACGTGTGAGTGCTGCCGCGTCTGCCGGATCAAACCACAACGCATTTTCTATCCCCACGATTTCCGGCAAAGACGCGGCGTGAGAACAGATAACCGGGCAACCGCAAGCCATGGCCTCAAGCGGCGGAAAACCAAATCCCTCATACCACGAAGGATGAACAAGCGCCGTGGCCGAAGAAAGAAGCACCACTTTTTCTTCCTCGCTCGCGTATCCCACGAGATGAATGGCCGAGGCTGACTCTCCCGCGCGAATCGCTTCCTCAATCTCTTCATATCCAACACCCGGCTGACCGACAAGAACTAACTGCAGCGGATCGCCGAGGCCGCGCGCCTCTTTGTACCGATGAAAAGCTTTGACGAGTGTCGCCACATTTTTCTTTTTTTCCAAACGACCGATGAACAGCACAAACGGTTTTGGCAAACGAAATGCTCGCAACACCGATTCACATCGTTCCACAGACAACGGTTTGTAACGCTCATGATCAATACCGAGGTGAATGACGAAAATTTTTGATGCGTCCGCGTTATACGACTCGACCAACTCTCGCTTGGAAAATTCCGAAACGGTGATGATCCGCGAGGCGCGGCGCAGAATGTCGCGCGTGCTCCACTCGTGATACCAACGCTGAATCGGTTTATACAATTCCGGAAAATGATGAAACCCGATGTCATGAATGGTCACGACCGTGCGTTTTGGAATTACCTTGGGCAAAACATGCGCCGGAACAAATAACACATCCGGTGAATGTCGCCACATTTCAAAACTCAATCGCAGTTGCGTCCAAAGATATTTGGGAAACCACACAAGGCGCGTCTCATGCCAATTTGATGGTCCTCGCTCAAGTCCCATGGCCAGCGGCGTGTTGCTATACAAAAGCCAAGAATGTTTCTGACTTTCCGCAAGCGACTTCAATTGCTGAATAAGATAGTATGCATACCACTCCACACCGGTTTTTTGGAAACGGTTGGCGCGCGAAGCTTCAATACCGATCAACATGCATCGAATGATAACATAAAAACATGAAAGAAAACGTGATTTTCCCCGTTTGTCAAAGGGAACTTTGCCCGTTACACTGCCACACATGTCCCTCACTCGCGCGCTCGCTTGGAATACCGGTGCACAACTTGGTGGAAAAGTTATTTCGACCATCATCGGTATTGTCATTGTTGGATTGATGACGCGCCTTCTCGGTCAAGAGGGTTTTGGCGCGTATTCGACCGCTAACGCTTTTTTGCAGATATTCGCGCTGCTTCTTGATCTTGGATTGAATGTGACGCTGGTCGCGCTCTTAGGCGAACACGCCGGTGATGACGCGTACGAAAAACGTTGCGTCTCGGCGTTTTTTACGCTTCGTCTTTTGACGGGATTTGTTGTGTTGGTGATCATCGCGCCGGCGATCGCATGGATTTCTCCGTATTCGATAACCATCAAACTTGCCGTGTTTGCGCTCATCGCTTCATTCTTTTTTCCTTCTCTGGGACAGATCGTTACCGGCGTTCAACAGCGACATTTAAAAATGCATCTGGCCGCGATCGGGGAAATTTTGGGACGCGTCGTGCTTTTGATCGGACTGCTTTTTGCGGGGCGTCTGGGATGGGGTCTGGTCCCGATTGTGAGTTTTGTTTCGCTCGCGAGCATCGCAAATTTTGCCTGGATTTTTTTTACCACGCGAAAATTCGCAAACTTTCGGTGGAACTGGGATCCGACTTTTTGGAAAAGCGCTCTCCATCGTTCTTGGCCTGTGGGCGTAACGATCGCCTTCGGCCTCATCTATTTCAAAGCTGACACGTTGATTTTGTCACTCATGCGTTCGCAGGCGGAAGTCGGTATTTACGGTGCCGCCTATCGCGTACTCGAAATTCTCATCACCGTGCCATTCATGTTTGCCGGTATCCTCTTGCCGATTTTGGCCAAAGCGTGGGTCACAAAAAATCAAACATATTTTTCCCTGCTCATCGCCCGCGCCATTGATGTGATGATGATTTTCGTGATTCCGCTCATGGTCGGCACATGGATCCTCGGAACAAAAGTCATGATGGCGGTCGCCGGAAAAGACTTTGCCCTTTCCGGAGACGTGATGAAAATTTTGGTGATCGCGGTCGCCGTGATTTATCTCAACACCATTTTCTCCCATGCGGTGATAGCCCTGAACGTCCAACGAAAAATGATTCCGATCTACATCGTCGTGGCGCTCGTGACGCTCGTCGGCTATGCCCTGTTTATTCCAACATATGGATTATGGGCAGCCGCTTGGCTCACGGTTTTTTCCGAAACCTGCGTGGGTCTTGGATCGCTCGTGATCACTCATCGCGCCACCCCGATCACGTTTCAACCAAAAACCACGATCGCCGCTTGCTTCGCCGCCATCATCATGAGCCTTGTCCTCTTCCTCTTGCAAAACACATGGCTGCCAATAACCATTTTTGCTGGAATCCTCGTGTATTTTTTCTTTCTCTGCGCTTTTGGCGGCGTTTCTAAAAAAACTTTGCAAGAAATTCTTTCCTGGCGCGGGAAAGACATAACGGTTGACAAACTCACGGAAATCTGATTTCATAGGGCGATAGGTTTCTGCCTATTTCAGCTTAAAATCAGGTGTTCTCTTGTAACATCATCCGACTTCTGCGGTAATGATTTCCGCTGAAGAACCTTCAAAACTACAGATTCCAAAGGAAAGCGAGGGGAAACATGGCTGTAACACCTGATCGGTTTCCGGATCCTCTGAACAAGCAGGTTGTCGCTGGACGGTACAGAATCATGGAAAAGCTGGGTGAGGGCGGAATGGGAACTGTCTACCTGGCAGAGCACGTTCTGATCAGAAAAAAAGTCGCGCTCAAGGTGTTGAATCCTGATTTGGCGCGACGGCTGGAACTTATCGCACGATTCCTGCAAGAGGCGAAAGCCGCCGCCACGATCGGACACGAAAACATCGTGGACATCACCGACTTCGGCGAGACGCCGAGCGGGTCGGCGTACATCGCCATGGAATTTCTCGATGGCAAAGATCTGGCCGGACATCTGATCGAGAGCGGTGCCATGCCGTTCGAACGCGCGCTCCCGATCGCAATCCAGATCTGCCGAGCCCTGGAGGCCGCGCACGAAAAGGGCATCATCCACCGCGACCTGAAGCCGGAAAACATCTTCCTCATCACGCGAGGAGGACGACCCGATTTTGTCAAGGTGCTGGACTTCGGCATCGCCAAGGTCGTCGTGCCGGATCAAGATCAGAAATTGACCGTAGATGGCACGATCCTTGGGACACCGGAGTATATGTCCCCGGAACAAGCGCGTGGCGAGCAGGTTGACCATCGCATTGACGTGTACGCCCTGGGCTGCATCTTGTACCAGATGCTGACCGGCAAAGTGCCTCTGCGTGGAGAAAACTTCATGGCCACGCTTAGCGCGCACATGTTCACGATGCCGCATCCACCCTCCCAGCGCATGCCGCAGGCAAACATCCCGCCCGCCCTCGAAGCCGTGGTGATGAAAGCGCTCGCCAAAGATCGTGAGGAGCGCTTCACGACCATGGAAGAGATGGCCAAAGCACTTGAGGCGTGTGAGAGAGCGCCCACGAGCGTCGCAACGGCGGTGATGCCGGAAGTTCCGATCCTGTTGGTGGACGTGGCACGCCCGGTACCCACGGTCGCTCCGACGACCGCACGCCCTGCTCACGGAAAAAAGTGGCTCCTGGTTGCCGCACTCCTCCTCATCGTAGGTGGAGCGGTGATCGTCGGCTGGCAGCGGCTGACCTCGAATGAATCGGTAGGAACCGGGGAAGATTCGGCGACACCGCCTGTCGAAAAAAAGGCTGCGGTTCCACGCATCATCCCCGCACCTGCCATCACGATCGTCAGAACGCCGGACATGGGTCGTCTCGAGGGAAAACCCGTGTCAATGCCCAAGTCTCAGGTTGTGGTGGCTCCTCCGAAGAGAGAAGTTCAACGATCGTCTCTGCCCAAACTGCCGACTCCTCCCCCGTCGGAAGAGGAAACGCCTCGCGCGGCAGAATATCCTCCTCCGGAAGCGAGACCCGAACCGCCGAAGCAGAAAAAGGGTCTGCTCGAAGGCGTTCTGGAAAATCCCTTTGAGAGACAAAAGCCTCCGGAGTAACCCCCGCACCTTCCCTACAACCGAGTCGTGGCCCTCACACACTCGGTTTTTTTTATAGGCCTACGAAAAAACACCCACCTTGATCGGGGAGTGTTTTTATCCAAACAATTCATTTCAATGTTCCCGGCACTTGTCTACTCTCCCAGGACCGGGTTGGGTCCAAGTACCATCGATGCCAGTGAGCTTAACTTCCGTGTTCGAGATGGGAACGGGTGTGACCTCACCGCCTGAAGCACCGAGAACGCTGAAATGAATGATTTGATCTTCATCGCTTGAGCCACCGGCCCCGCCTCCGCGAACTCAATAAAAGATCGCAAGAGGAAGGCCGAAGGCCAAACCATGAAGTCAGTGTGTAATAAGTGCAAGGCATGCGATGTAAACGAATCGATACACTTTTTCTTACTTTTGCCATTCGTTTTTTTTACCTGAATGGCCGAAGCATCGGACTATTAGTATGGCTCGGCTCAAAGCCTTGCGGCTCTTACACCTACCACCTATCAACCTCCTCGTCTCGAAGGGTCCTTAATAACGAAGGTTAATCTTGAGGACGGCTTCACGCTTAGATGCTTTCAGCGTTTATCCGTTCCGAACGTAGCTACCCTGCGGTGCCCTTGGTAGAACAGCAGGCGCACTAGAGGTTCGTGATTCTCGGTCCTCTCGTACTAGAGAATCGCCCTCTCAACCTTCCACGCGCGCAGTAGACAGGAGACCGACAAATTTGTTACTTGCATAACCGCTTCCATATTCTGCGATGTGCTCTGCGGCGCCCCGACGTTTCTGTCGGGGTCTGCATGTCGCCATGCAGTTCGGACTATATCTTTCCGCTTAAAGCGGATTCGACGTATAGTCTCTGAGGGTTTTACTTGATCACTCACGTAATCTTCCCTGCTGATTGTCTGCACTCAACACTTTTTTACGTGGCATAGACCTCTATTTTACCACGTAGTGTGAGATCCTTTGAACTCCTACTCCAATTAGGAGTTGCACCAGAGTTTCCAGCATATAGTCGAATTTATAGACAGCACAGTCTTACTGTCTCACGACGTTCTGAACCCAGCTCGCGTACCGCTTTAATAGGCGAACAGCCTAACCCTTGGGACCTTCTCCAGCCCCAGGATGCGATGGGCCGACATCGCTGTCGGATCAATTCCATGGTTTCTCATGGCACAGACTATATCTTCATCTCGCTCCGGATCGTAGCCTGTTCGTAGGCATAATCTCGGTTTGAATCTAGCGAGCGTCGGCGTATTGGCCTGGATCAAAAATCCAGACCCTCCCCTTTCGGGTCAGTCGTTACGGGGCCACGTGATCCAAACTTCAAAAAACTGAAATGTCTTTGGATTTTACGTGGCTTCCCACGGTGTTGCCGGGCGATCGAAATATAAATTTTTTCATCCAGAATTTATATTCAATCACTGACGGGTCCACCGTTATAGCCGTATTTTTTGCCCTTCGATTCCACTCAGGGCTTATCCTGAGCTTGTCGAAGGATTTGGATCAGAATCACTTCTGATGCACCCCGATGTATTAAGGTGCCAAACCTGGTCGTCGATGTGGACTCTTGGACCAGATCAGCCTGTTATCCCCGGAGTAGCTTTTATCCGTTGAGCTTCCGCCGTCCGATATCGTACGGTCGGATCACTATGTCCTACTTTCGTATCTGCTCGACTTGTTGGTCTTGCAGTTAAGCCAGCTTATCCCATTGCGGAATCGGCACGATTTCCATCCGTGCCTAGCTGACCTTTGTGAACGCCTCCGTTACTTTTTGGGAGGCAACCGCCCCAGTTAAACTACCCACCAGATACTGTCTCACAAACCGGATAGACGGTCTGCGATCAGAATAACGAAAGAGTAAGGGTGGTGTCTCATTGTTGCCTTGCGGCTCCCACCTACTCTGAACATACTAAGCCGTTACCCAATATCAAGTTGTAGTAAAGCTTCACGGGGTCTTTTCGTCTGACTGCGCGTACAGGGCATCTTCACCCCACTTGCAATTTCGCCGAGTCCCATGTTGAGACAGTCGCAAACTCGTTATGCCATTCGTGCGGGTCGGAACTCACCCGACAAGGAATTTCGCTACCTTAGGCTTATGCCTCACCCTATCGCTAGAGTGTATGGACTATATCATCTAAGTTTTTGATTGATAGGATTTTCCAAGAGGATAACTGACTCTTGATTCAATCGATCTTAGTTCGACGTGTAGTCTCTGAGGATTCTCCGACACGAGATCGAAGTCTTTCCTGCTGATTGTCTGCATCGTTCATGGATTGTTACCTACTCGGTACCATGACATGCGCAGGTGTTCCAGCATTTGGTCGAATTTTGTAATCGCCCTACTCTGTTCCCAGCTTGCGCTGGGGGTAGCGAGAAAACGATTATAGTTATCGCCGGCGTTCATCAGCGCTTCAGCTCAAGGCTGCCCCCGTCTTGCGACGGGATGACCTCTCCCCTTAACGTTCTGACACTGGCCAGGCATCACTTCCTATACATCACCTTGCGGTTTAGCAGGAAGCTGTGTTTTTGGTAAACAGTCGGTTTGCGTCATTAGCTGCGGCCCAGATTGCTCTGGGCAGGCCTTATCCCGAAGTTACGGCCGTTGTATTGCCGAGTTCCTAAACATGGGTTCTCTCGTACACCTTGGCACACGTATGCCCACCCACCTGTGTCGGTTTACGGTACGGTTTCCATACGATTAGCTCTAGAAGGTTTTCTCGACACCGCAGTCCCGATCCTTGTCCGCCTTGCGGCAGACTCGCGCTCACGCCGAGGCTTATGCTCCGCTGATTTGCATGCGGAACACCCCTGCGCGCCCGAAGTCTCATTCCAGGAGACTCGACCAGTTGAACGATGCGTCACTCCATCGAAATCGTACGGAAGTGCAGGAATATTAACCTGCTGTCCATCGACTACGCCTTTCGGCCTCGCCTTAGGACCGACTAACCCAGGGACGATTCGCGTTGCCCTGGAAACCTTGGGTTTATGGTGGAAAGGATTCTCACCTTTCTTGTTGCTACTTATGCCGACATTCTCACTTCTCTCCGCTCCACGGTGGCTCACGCCTTCCGCTTCAGCGCAAAGAGAATGCTCCCTTACCGCTACCCGTGCCTCGCTATCGCTCGTCACTTGCTTTAGCTTTTTAGCTTCTTAGCCTTCAGCTTCTTAGGTCATCCTAAGAAGCTAACAAGCTAATGCCTAAGAAGCTGCCGTGGCGAACGTTAGTGAGGCACGGCGTAACCCGCGACTTCGGTATCATACTTGAGCCCCGGTAAGTTTTCGGCGCCGAGTAACTTGACCAGTGAGCTGTTACGCTTTCTTTAAAGGATGGCTGCTTCTAAGCCAACCTCCTGGTTGTTTAAGTCACCCGACCACCTTTGACACTGAGTATGAATTTAGGGACCTTAGTCTGCGATCAAGGGCTGTTTCCCTTTTGTCCGTTGGAGCTTAGCCCCCAA
>JAUSEV010000024.1 GCA_030649995.1 Candidatus Uhrbacteria bacterium | reverse complement strand
CAGGGTCCGTTTCCAGTATTCCCACACGCTTTCAAGTTCTTGACGCGCTGCCTCGATGCCGCTAAAACGCCGCACGAGGTCCCGAGCCTCATCCACCGTTCTGCCGGAGCCAAAAGTAAAAACGATCTCTTTCTGCTCGTCGTCCTCAAGTTCAAATTTGACCTGCGTGGCAACACACGGATCAATCCCCGCGCCCACTTTTCCGGAAAGCCTATCTCTTCGCATCGCGGAAGGCGATGCCATTGTCCCGTTCCTGCCGATATATTCAACGCGGTCCCCGGTCACAAATCTCGTCGGCTCACTAACATCCATAAAAACAGCGCGGTTTGGGAATTCCTTATTATAAGGATTGCGGGCTATCAAAGCGCCGCTTTTGGGATCAATCTCAGTCAGGATATGCATGTGGTATTTATCCCTGAAAGTCCCCATGACCAATTCACAATAGGCCGTCGCGGAAAGACGCCTTCGGCGCCCGGAAATATTACTGATCTTGAGAATGGAAAATTTGACGCGTTCCTCCAAAGAAACAAATACAGTTAATTCCGAAACGATTCCGTTTTCGGTGTGTTCAAAAACGCTGTACCCGAATCCATGGCGCGAGGTGTAATGGGTCTTACCCGTCACGGGAAGCGGTGTCGGAGACCAAAATTCCCCGCTCTCGTCATCGCGAATATATAGAGCTTCTCCCGAAGCGTCTGTTACAGGATCGCTCTTCCAAGGTGTCAAGCGGAATTCATGCGCGTTCTCGCTCCAGGTGTAGGCGCTCCCGCTTTCCGAAACCACCGTTCCAAAATTCCGGTTCGCCAGCACATTAACCCACGGAGCCGGAGTAGTCTTCGAGCGCGAAGTTATGACCACATATTCGCGCCCATCTCCGGTAAACCCTCCCACGCCATTAAAATAAATAAGGTCAGAGCGCTCCGCGGGCCCTTTGGCTTCTTCCTCCGGATCATCTTTCCTAGTCGGAATAAATGGCAAAAAATTCACCTTGGGATGCGCTTGATCCTCCAACTGTTCCGCCAGCGTACCCCCCACGATCCGAAATAATGATTCGCGCGACCGTTTGTATGAGAATTCTGTCCTCGTCCGACATCTGATCGGCGCGCCTTAAAAAAATACCGCCATTCTGTCCCGGCGTTTCCTTGGCATTCGCGACGATCAACCCGCTGATACTCTCCCCCAGGCTATCTCGATAAATAGAACTATCTTCATTCCATACAATAAGATCAACCGCGAGGCCTTTCATTTGCCAATAGGCATGAGCCTGCATCATCTGCACGACGAGATCAATATTGTCCTTATTTTCTATGCGGACAAGAACAATCGGAAGATCCCCTGAAATACTGTATCCCCAAAGATCAGGTTGACCCCGGTTATTCCGCCGCAAAATACTCGCGCTCGCTCGCCATACGGGATTCACATACAAAATGGCGCTTGCCAGACGGCCGTAAAGCTGAGCGGCCGCCTCCGTCGCATTGATCTGCTGCAAGGCAACCTGCCCATGGGTCCATGCCAGGTTAAAAACACGGTCGGCTAGATTCCGGTCTCTGTATTTTTCCATAAGCGCCTGCGCGGCTTCCCGGCTCTCACATATTCCGGTCACGTAATCAATCACGGCCGATTCGTCCGGGGCCAATTCGATCCGACTTCGTATAGAAACTATCGGGTCAAGCACAGAACCCTCGCTGTCCGAAAGATACCCTTGCTTCTCCATCGCCACGGGATCCGCCACCGTGTGGCCTCGTCCGATAAACTTGCTGCGATCCGTTTCATAGGAAGCGCTTACGACCGCATTCCCATGAACCGCCATAAGGTGCAGCATATAAGGGAACACTTCTTTGTCGGAGCGCGGCCGCCGCTGGCAAACAATTGCCTGGTGGGACCTGATAATCTCGGTCTGGACGAACAAATTACTAAATGTCCGGTGAGCCTGGTCGCTTGAGAAATAATTCAAAACGACTTCCGCATAACTAGTCACTTCAATAACGCGTCTGTTGCGGGACCGGTTAGTGATCGTTACCCGGCGCAGCTCGATGTCA
>JAUSEV010000016.1 GCA_030649995.1 Candidatus Uhrbacteria bacterium | reverse complement strand
TAAAATAAGATAAGCGGAAAGAATGATGACTAATCCTAAAATGGCGTCGAAAATGTATTTTTTTCCTCTCTTTACATCGCTCACAGCTGAACCGACCATGTATAGAAATCCACCGTACATCACCACGATGATGGCCACGATTACACTCACGCCGATCAAATAGCGGTAAGCGGCGCTGATGTACTGTGCGAGGAACGGAATCAAAACCCCATCTTCTGTTTTTTGCGCGACATCGGCAAAATTTTTTCCAAAATCCAGTCCGGGAATATCAACGCCTAATGCCGGTTTGGTGAGAGGCGGGGCTTGAGCAAGCACGGTCAGACCTGGAGCAAAGAACAAAAAAACGATGACTATTGTCATTGCGAGGAGGAGTCCGCGACGACGAAGCAATCTCCCGATAGCTACTGGAGATAGCCGCGCTCCGTCAAACTCCGCTCGCAATGACGAAGAAGTCAATACCCATTTTATTTTTTTCTTTTTGTTCATGGTTTGTATTTTGGCGCGCGACGAATCATCGCCATGATTTCATCGGCATTCACATACCCCGAAACAACTTCCGATCCGATAAAGAGCGTTGGGGCTCCGCTCACCCCATGCTGTTGTGTGATCACGATATCTTGTTCCAGTTCCGCAAAGTGCGGGCCGCCGGTCAAACATTGATTAAACGCGATAGGATCAAGCGAGAGATTTTGCGCGATGAGTTTAATGGAGGAGAGATCAAAGGTTTGCGCTTTGAATAGTTCATCATGCATCTGCCAAAATTTTCCTTGATCTCGCGCGCAGCGAGCGGCTAAAGCGGCGACAATGCCGTCCGGTTTGGCGCTGGGAATGGGAAAATCACGCCACACAAATTTTATGGGACGCGAGGATTCGGCAAGAGCCTTGTTCAATTCCGGTTCAAGAAGCCGACAATAGGGACAGGCGAAATCAGCGAATTCGACCACCAGCAGAGCTTCGGGCACTTGAGATCCGCGCGTCGGATCCGTGGCTCGTATGGGTGGGAGAGTGGTTTTTATGGTACTCGATGGTTTTGCCGTGGCAGGGCGAGTTCCGGCGAGAAAATGCGTTTGTCGAGTATAAAAATCACTCCATACAACCACCCCCACAATCAGGATGAGGAAGCCGACCAAGGTCCAAAGAAGGATGTGGCGTTGGGTGTTCATATGGGTTCATGAATCAAGAATGAAGAATCATGAATCAAGAATCAGGAATTTTACAAGGCGAAGCGAATCAACTTGCCGTTGTTTTGATCTTTTAAGTACACGCCGTTTACGTCCGGCCCTGTTTGGATTTCGCCCACGGTTGGATTGCCGTCAGGCGCTCCGAGATTGATCTTTTGTCCGGTTGATAAATCAATTTTATAGATGTCATCCGGTACGGAATTGGCAATCTCACGCTGTAAACCGGCTCCTTCTGCCAAAAAGCGCGGAACGGCGCAAATCAACGTCGATTCATCTTTCCACGCGCATTTGTCCGCCCATGTTTGGATGTCCAAATTCGTACGATTGGCGTTGATGTTGTCTCCCACAGCTCCACTCAACCACAAAGAGGGACGATACCCGTTGTTGGAATGGTAGACGCTATATAAAATATTGTTTCCGGAAGGTGCCCAATTAGGGACAAACCCTCGTCCCTCGACGATCAAATTTTTAAAATTTTCTTGATGTTGGCCAACGAGCACAATAGCTTGTCGATCATATCCGATCGGATCACCGGTAAAAGAATAGGCCACGATTTGATTATTGGGAGACCAGCTTGCATGGACTTTGTCTTGATTGTCGCCCAACTCCTCGATGACCTTGGCGCCCGTGCCATCAGGGTTGGCGATCACGAGAAAGCGATTGGATTCGTTGTTGCCGATACTTTTGGCCACGATGCGATCATCTTGCGGAGCAAAATCAAAATCTTCCCAGTGTTTGGGGAGCGTGACCTGCTTGTTTTGGGTAAAGTCGTACAAAATTTTTGAGCCGTCCGGATAGGTCAAAATAGCTTGATCGGATTTTTTAGCCCAGCGAACTTGATCCACGTCATAAAAAGTTTTGTCCGAAAGGGGAGTGGCTTGTCCATTATCCGCCGTCCGATAAAATTTTCCGTCTTCAGGATGAAAGGAACGTAATCCACCGCTTGGACTAATCGAGATCGCTCGAGCCACGCCCGAATAAAGAACAGAGGTGCGAGAAGTCGGTGTTGGAGCTTCCGGTCTGCTGACGGTGGGTTGCGTGACGCCGGGCGCTCCCGGTAAGCCGGTCTGCCCCGTGGGAGCGCCACCTGCGGATATTGCTCCTTCTCCCGCTGCAGGCAATTGGCCGGAAATGCCCGGGGATGGAGGCGGTGGCACGAGCGTGACGGTGGGTCGGAAAAAAATTCGATAGAGAAGATATCCGATCCCGATGACGATCACGACAAAAAGGAAAATAAAAAGAATTTTTTTTAAGCGTTCAGTCATAGGACAGCTTCTTAGGCGTTAGCTTTTTAGCTTCTTAGTCCATGAAAACCGTTTCAATGATAGCATGTGGGAGCATACATGAACATCAAATGAACTACCCCGCAGAAGAGCTGACGGGGTATCACCCTTCAACCCAAATGCTGTCATTCTGAACGTAATTCGATGGAGTGAAGAATCTTCGCCTCCGATCGGTCGAAGATCCTTCGTTTCGTCGGACTTCACTCAGGATGACAGATGGCTCACGCAGCAGAGCTGCGGGGTACTGACCCTAAAAGGGAATATATTCAGTCTAAAAAGGATTTACGTTAAGCTCATAAAAATCGCTCCGGCGATAAGCAAAGGGAAGGCGAATTGTAAAAAGCAGCAACAGCATAAACCGCCGTCTCCAGCGACGGTCACAAGTTCTCGCGACGCGGAATGTTCTTGAGGAAGAGTGGGGATGAGCGGTTTGAAACGATCGTGGATGAATTCGATATTGAGAGCCACCATGATTCCAATGACGGGGATCAAAACAGAAGTGAATCGTCGAAACAGGCTTCTGGTGATCTTGGCCTGTTTTTTTCGAGCGGCATCAAGCGACTGTTCGCGTTGCATCGCTTGTCCCAGTAACGCCCCGCGCCGCACAGTCTGTTGACGTTCGTTTTCCGCTTGCGTCAAAGTCAGCATTTGGACTTGAGCAATCTGTTCGGCTTCTCGTCTTTGCGATCCTTCTTGATTTTCTTCGGTTTCCGCTGTTGGTCGAGTGGCGGTTGATGGTGTTGTCGGCGTCTCGCCTTCTTCCCCCGTAGCCGCTTCCGGACTTACAAATTGTTCTGCCCGTTCTACCATAGCCCGTTGTCGTCCCATTTCTCTTTCCGTTTCCCCGTCTTTCGCCGTCGTATAAGATTTTCTCGGCGGTTCACCGGTGCTGCGTTTGATTCCTCCAACTCCGCCCATCATTTCTTCATACGCATCCGTGAGTCCTGAAGATCTGTCTTGCGCTTGCCGTCGATCTTCCGTTGTGCGACGCAAAAAGTTCCGAGCGTGGCGGATGGTTTGAGGAGACAATGGAGAAGGATTGGATCGCGGAGGTTCAGCCATGGAGGTATTGTACTCCATCGTTGATGTTTTCATTAAATGTTGCAGGTTTTTTTGACTCGTGTTCGAATTTTTAATAAGCCCTGATGGCCTCGATCACTTTTTGCTGTTCCTGCGGGGAAATTCCCAGTCGCGCGGTTTCGTAACCGGCGCGGAATATTTTTTGTAACCAAGTGGGTTTTTGACTTACCACACGCTTGACTTCCGTCACGATATCGGAATCTGAATATCGCGCAAGCAGTCGGGCGACGACCGGTTGATAATCGGTGATCCCTTCGCTTTTGTGGAGCGCGCCACACATCGAGAAAATAAGATCTTTCACATCGCGCGCACGTTGTTCGGCGAGGGAGACATCGGCATCGTACTGTGTTTCCGGATCCACGATGACCGGCTGCCTATCGGCAGTGATGATCATGTTTGGAAGAATTGTCTCGCCCCAGGTTTTTCCAGAAGCATGAACTTTTTTTACTTCGTCTACGATCGCTTCACCAAACGCCAGCTTTCCTTCCGTCGTCATAGATTGCGCCCACGGACACGGTCCGAAATTTTTAATTTCGGAGCTATTGGCAAAAAGATCGTAGGCATTCATGTTGGGCAGATAGGGCATGAGAACGACGCGCGGATCCCCATCATAAGCGATAATTGGAACGTTGCTGCGAGCTTCAAACACGCCCTTCCAATCTCGGCTGGAAGCTTTTGCCATCCGATCGCCGCACATTTTCTTCATGAATGTGTCGAGAGCGCGGTGAACCCATGAAGTGGAATAATTATAGACGGCAAAAACTTTTTGACCATTTTCAAGTTCTACGATGTCGGTGCGGGTGCTGAAATTCGCGACCTTGCTATCATATTCCGTCGCGGTTTTGGCACCGCTAAAGAGCGAAGGCGCGGAAAATCGAAACATCTTTTTATGCGACTCCATCTTTTTCTCCAGTTGAGCTTTGGCTTGCGCGTTAAGAATAATTCTTCCCTTGTCGTCTCTCGGAGAATCTGCAAAATCTCCCGAAAGGGATGAATCTTGTGGAGAATGTTCTTGTGGTTCTTGCAAGCGATCGCGTAATTCTTGGACGATTGATCGATCAAGCTCCGTAACCTGTTCTTGCATCGCCGGCCGCGATTCGACTTCGTGCGGATTTGTGCGCGCCTCGCGTTCAGGTGGCCGTGGAATTTCCGGCGGTTTTTCTTTTGGCATAACTATCATTTTCCCGCATTCGGCTGATGCATCCACTTGTTGTTGTTCAAATGCCACGAGGCGGGATCAGAGGTTTGGATTTCGTCCCACAATTGTTTGGCCGCGTCCGTGTACAATTTTTCCTCGCGAATCATGCGGCGTTGTTCTTTCCATTTTGACGGCCCTTGATGTCCGCGCTCTTCGAGTTCTTTCAATTCCAGATCAATATCAAGATTATCCGCGTCTTTGACGATCTTTGCTTCGACGCACTCGCGCTCTTCATATTCTTTTACCAACGCTTCCATATCCGAAAAAACCGTTCGATCAAAAATATCATGAACGGCTTTAGCTTCGTTTGAATCCACGTACAATTTTTGGACGTAAGAATGATCGGCCGTGCGTGATTCCGCCAGATCATGAGTCAGTGCCATCTTGATAATTTTTTCTTCGTTTTTCACCCCCATGCGGCGTGCGATGATCAAAGCGATCCACACTACGCGCATGGTGTGTTCCAGATCGTTCTCGCAATCCACGCCCAAATGCTGCCGCCAACCGCGAGGGACGTTTCGCAAAGAACCGAGTTCGTATAAAAATTCAAGATCGCGCATATCATGGAGCATGAAGCATGGAGCATGGAACGTCAAACAAACAGGGATCTGATATTCAGAGTCGCACTTTTTAAACGATGATTGAACCTATTTTGAAACCGGTACCATCTAGAATACCAAAAAAACCTGCTGTCGTCCACCTGTCCCCTTGACAACCCTTGAAGCTGGGCGATGGGTATGGTATTCTCAAAACAAGAGCGTCAACTGGTCGAACGACTGGTTGAACAAGTGGTTGAATCAGAGTTCAACCAGCAAACCCCCGAAATATATCTTGTCTTAGCCAAAACTCATTTTAAAAAACCAATGACTATTATCCGACAACGGAATCAACTGAACGACAAAATTATATATATACTATACACTAAACAATACATTAAAACCTAAACTAAAAACACTAAATTAAACATACTACTAATACTTAAATACAATACTAAATACTAACTAACTACTAAACTAAACCAATACCAAAAAACGAAGAAATGATGGAAAAATGAAGGGATGGGAGAGGGTGGAAGAAACGAGAGCTAGACGAGACAAAAACGACCAAAAGAGAGGAAAAAAGAGCAAACCAACGAAAGAAACACCAGAATGAGAGCAGACTTGTTACGAGCCTGTTTTTTTGTGTTTCTGCCCACTTTTAAACAACCCATTTGCCCCTCACGAATTATTCTCCACTAAAGCGTACGTTGTTACGAAACAGGCCGGGACGCGAACAACGTATGGCCTACGTTCCATGCATAGTCCGCCGTCCCGCCCTGCCTTGATAGTGTGTTTGTCGCGGGTACCAAACCCGGCGTGGCATGAGTACCTCAAATACCACGCCAGGCTCGGACCCCGCGCCGACGGTTGTACGTTGCCAGGCAAGGGATGAAACGGGCAAAGCATGGCCTTCGTTCCATGCACTGCCCATTTCCTCCCTTGCCGTTGGATCTAAACGTGCTTAATCATCGGTCGCCCAGGTAGCGCCGATGAACGCCCAGATACCGAGACCCGCCGTGACCACTCCGTGGCACGACGGCACTCGGACCCTGTGCGCTCGGACAGCGGCCATCGCTTCGCTCTTTGCCGCGTTGGCGGTGTTGTTGACGTGAATACATTTGATTTTTCCCGCATCAGGGCTAGGTATTATAGCGGCAGCTTTTCTCAAGTAAAGGTAGTATTCGCTCCGCTCATCTCCACCTTGACTAGAGCAAGCTATCAGCCGCTTTTTTAGCCTTGTCTAATGCGGCGTAAACGGCCAGTCCATTGGATATATTTATTGGCCGTGTTTTTAATTATATGGAACGCACAAACGTTTCCAACTGGACAGGTTCAGCCAAAACAGCCGAACTTGTCAGAAAGCAGATTTTTGACCGCTTTGGCCAGAATGAAGCGAACAATTACGATCCAAAAAGTAATTGTTTAACCTTTAACCAGTGGCTCAACCAGGGCTACCGAGTAAAGAAAGGCGAAAAGGCCATCAAGTCCTTTAT
>JAUSEV010000005.1 GCA_030649995.1 Candidatus Uhrbacteria bacterium | reverse complement strand
GAGGGCGGACTCAACAGCCGCCTCAAAGAATTGTTTCGATGTCATCGTGGAATTTCAACCACCAAAAAGCTGGCTCTCGCCAGCTGGTATTTGGCTCTCCGACAGGGACAAAAACCAACACGAAATGTCTATTAGCTCTTTTTCATCGAAGATTTTATATAGGTGTATTGTTTCGTGCTTAAGTTTCCGGAATTTGCTATCATAGATGGCATGAGCCTGCTTGGCATGAACCGTTTTTCCATTTCAGTGTTCGTTGCGGCCGCCGCTTTTTTTTGCGTCTCGCCTCCGGTTTTTGCGGCAGGTCAGGCGACTATTTTTCTCTCTCCGCCTGCGCAAGAGGTGATCGAAGGCTCAACCTTTAATGTTTCGATTTATATTGATACGCACAAAACCAGCATCAACACCATGGAGCTTGGCATCAGCTTTCCGCCGAATCTTTTGCAGATGATGAGCCCTTCTGGCGGGAAATCGTTGATTCAAATTTGGCTGGAACCGCCCTCGTATTCCAACACGGTCGGGAGTGCGCGTTTTGTAGGCATTATTCCCAACGGCATCACGACGCAAAGCGGATTGATCACCACCATCTCTTTTAAGGCTCTCAAGAGCGGGCAAGCCACGATCGGCATTGCGCCGAGTTCGAAAATTTTGGCCAATGACGGTTTGGGCACGCAGATGAAAACCGAATTCGGCCGCGCCGTGTACACGATCACGCCTCAACCGCCGGCCGGGGTGCGCGTCTTTTCCGATACGCATCCGTTTGAATCGCACTGGTACAGCAACAAAAACGCGGTGATCGGTTGGGACCAAGATCGAGATGTGACAGATTTCAGTTTTCTGTTGGATGATAAACCGTCCACGATTCCCGATGATGTCCCGGATCTTCGCATGACATCAATTTTGTATGTGAATTTGGGAGAAGGGTTGCGTTATTTCCATATCAAAGCCAGAAAGCAAAACGTGTGGGGCGCGACCACTCATTTTTTGTTGAGAATTGATTCTTTGCCTCCGGCCGGTTTTGAACCGCACATTGAGGTGCTGAACGATCGTGTGTTTCATCGTGCGCTTGTGACGTTTTTTACCACAGATTCGCTTTCCGGCATGGATCATTATGAGGTGGCTGTGATTGATAAGACGGAATCACCTAACATCTCCCCGATTTTTGTGCAAGCCGAGAGTCCGTTTCAACTGCCGGATCTGCCGAATCATGCTTTACGCATCATCGTGCGCGCCGTGGATGGAGCCGGGAATGTGCGTGATGCATCGCTGGACGTGGATGTGAGCGCGTCTTTAACCCCATTTGCCAAAACCATCTCTTTTGTCCAGCACAACCTCATCTCGTTTTTAGCTTTTGCTTTGCTCTTGATTCTTTTTTTCGTGCTTTTGCATTATTTGATCGGACATCATATCTATCGGCGGATGAAGGAAGTTCTGCATCTTCTGCATCACGCGGACGAGGTGCATCGCATTGAACAGGAATGGCATGACGAGGATGCGAACTCCAAGCCATGATTCTTCTATGAAAATTCATCTTCGTTCTTTTTTTGTGCCACTCATGATTATCGGCGCTTTTTTCGGTTCTGCGCACGCCGCGCATGCGGCTACGCTTTATTTTTCTCCGTCCGCCGGCAGTTTTAAGATCGGACAGACATTTGCCGTGAATGTGATCGTCTCCAGTCCGGACGAGCCCTTAAACGCGGTGTCCGGGGCTGTTTCTTATTCTCAAGAAAATTTGGAAGTGATTTCCTTGTCGCGCGGCGGCTCCATCATCTCCTTGTGGGTGCAGGAGCCTTCGTTCACCCAATCCGTGGGCATGGTAAATTTTGAGGGCATTGTACTCAATCCCGGGTTTAAGGGCGCGAGCGGAAAAATCTTAACCATAAATTTTCGCGCCAAAGCTATTGGCACAGCCGCGGCAAGTTTTACGAGCGGAGCGATTTTGGCCAATGACGGGCAGGGGACGAATATTTTAACCGGGATGGGCCGCGCGAGTTATATGGTGGTGGGGGGAGCGCCGGTTGAACCAAAACCGCCGCCGACACCCTCGCCGACGCCGCCCGCGATCACGGGACAGCGCATCTCATCACCCACGCATCCGGATCAGGGAATGTGGTATGCGTCGAGCCATGTGGCTATGCAGTGGGATCTGCCAAGCGGCACTTTGGGAGTGAGTACCGTGTTGGATAAAAGTCCAGCCGCGATTCCGGCCGCGATCTCGGAAGGAGTTTTTTCTTCAAAATCATTTGATGTGGATGACGGCGTTTGGTATCAGCATGTACGGATCAAAACCGCGGCCGGTTGGGGCGCGGCCAGTCATTATCGTTTGAACGTGGACACGCGCAAACCGGCCTTGGAGATCCACACGGTTTCGCGTTCCGATGGTACGGAGCCGCACGTGAAATTTTTATTGAAGGCCGAGGACAAAGGTTCAGGCATCGCCGTCTACCGCTTTCAGATTGATGATCTCCCGCCGGTGATCCAGCCAGAAGATGGGAGCCATCAATTTGTCACTTCAGCCGTGATACCCGGAAAGCACACCTTGATGGCGCGCGCCACGGATCGCGTCGGAAATTTTACCGAAGTCACAGTCGCGTTTGACGTTCAAGCCCTTAACGCTCCGACGCTCACCGTTTATCCATCGGTTCTGCGCACCGATGAATCGCTGATCGTGCGCGGGACAACCTATCCGAATGCCACAGTCACGATTAGGTTGCGGGCGGCCAACGCCGAGCCGCGGAGTTTTGCGATCCACAGCGATGATCACGGCAATTTTTCATTCATTACGGATGAACGGTTTGCACCGGGCCGTTACAACTTGTGGGCGGAAGTGATGGATGAGCGTGGTGCAAAAAGCAACCCTTCCCATCGCATCACGTTTGCCGTAGCCAGTCCGCTTTGTTGCAAGATCGGCGGCTGGGAGTTCTCTGCCGGATATTTATTCGGCATCGTGGCATTGATCCTGCTGATTTTCTTGTTTATCTTTTGGTCCATGTGGCATCATCTGACACGCGTGCGGCGCACTATTCATGAGGGCATGTATCGCGCCGAAGCCGGTTTGCACAAGGCATTTGATTTGTTGCGCGAAGATATAGGCCAACAGATAAAATTATTGGAACACGCTCGCAGTAAACGCGAGTTGACCGAGGAGGAAGGCCGAATTTTGGCGCGGCTCAAACGCGATCTTTCCGCCGCAGAACGCGTGATCAAAAATAAAATCAGAAAAATAGGGGAATAACACAACCTTTACCTCGGAACCGCTTTCCGCTATTCTATATCTCGTATGCTGTCTAAAAACGATGTTCGTCGGTTGGCCGAATTGGCGCGTTTGGATTTGGACGAAGCCGAAATTGATCAACGAAAAAAAGAGCTGGAACGTATTTTGGGTTACGTGGCTCGTTTATCAAAAATTGATACAAAGCACACGCCCGAAACAGAGGTTGTTTCGCAGGAGATGAATTTTCGCGAGGATCAGGATCTTCCGTGTGATGAGGTGGAGCGCGAATTGATCTTGAGCAATTTTCCCGATCGCGCCGGTGACGCCTTGCGCGTGCCGGCGGTGTTTGAAAAACCAAAGGGATAAAACAGACATTAGACATTAGTCATTAGACATTCGGTCAGACTAATTACTAATGTCTAATGACTAATGTCTAGCCATGTCACTCTTAAAACAAACAATTGAATCAGCCGGTTCTTCACTCGAACGAGGGGAGTTTTCGTCTAAGGAATTGACAGAGGCTTATCTTAAACAGATCCGCGGATTAAATGGCCCGCTCAATGCGTATCTGACGGTTTTTGAAGAGGATGCGACGCAGGCGGCACAGCGATCTGACGAACGTCGCTCGCGCGGTGAATCACTGGGGCCGCTTGATGGAATTCCGCTTGCCATAAAAGACAATATTTGTGTTCAAGGAACAAGAACTACGGCCGGATCAAAGATGTTGGATAATTATGTCGCGGTAAACGACGCGACGGTCATAACAAAATTGAAAAATGTCGGTGCCGTTATACTCGGCAAAACAAACATGGATGAATTTGCCATGGGTTCTTCCACGGAACATTCGGCCTACGGCGTTACCAAAAATCCGCATGATTTGGCGCGCGTACCCGGCGGTTCGTCCGGCGGAAGCGCGTGCGCCGTTGCCGCCGATCTTTGCGTCGCGGCTTTGGGATCCGATACAGGCGGCTCCATCCGTCAGCCAGCCTCTTTTTGCGGCTTGGTCGGATTGAAGCCGACTTACGGTCGCGTGTCTCGTTCCGGACTCATCGCCATGGCTTCGTCTTTCGATCAGATCGGCCCTCTTGCAAAAACCGTCAAAGACGCGGAGATTTTATTCAACGCCATTCAAGGATCGGACAAGCTTGATCAAACGACGGTCGAGAAAAGAGAAACGAGAAAAGAGAAACGAGAAAACTTGCACGGCCTCCGCATTGGCTTGCCCAAACAGGCTTGGGGTGACGGGATGAGCGATGGAGTGCGTACGCATGTGATGGAAGGTGTCAAAATTTTGGAAGCGTTGGGCGCGGAAATAAAAGAAGTTGATCTGCCTTACGCGGATGAGGCTTTAGCCGTGTATTATGTGTTGATGCCTTGCGAAGTTTCCGCCAACCTCGCTCGTTTTGATGGGATGCGGTATGGGCGGCGGGAAGCGGGTCACAGCTTACAGCTTACAGCTTACAATCTGTTTGACACGTACGCTCGATCACGAGGTCATGGTTTTGGTCCGGAAGTGCGTCGTCGGATTATGCTCGGAACCTATGCCCTGTCGAAAGGATATTACGATGCCTATTATCGTCAGGCGCGAAAGGTTCGCACGCTCATTCGCCACGCGTATGAAGCCGTGTTTCGTGAAGTTGATATCCTTGTGACTCCAACGGCTCCATCAACAGCTTTCAAGATCGGAGAAAAAATTTCGGATCCGTTGGCGATGTATCTGGAAGATATTTTTACGGTGGGAGTGAATGTGGCGGGAGTGCCGGCCATTTCCATTTCTTGCGGTCTGCACGAAGGATTGCCCGTCGGCATGCAAATCATCGGTAAGATCTATGATGATGCGAGTATTCTTAATATTGCAAATGCTTTTGAAAAAGCGAGTCGCTAGGCTTTGAGCTAGGCTCTAGGCGTTAGGCATTAGGCTCTAGCCTGATTCGATGCTAGCGCCTAGCGCCTAAAGCCTAGCGCCTAAAGCCCAGAGCCCAACCTATGATATTCCAATTTCTCATTCAAACTTCTCCAGACATCATTTCAACATCCACCACACCCGACTGGATGTGGATCGTTGTATTGATTTTGATCGTCATCACGTTGATCGCTTTGGGGTTGGGGATAAGAAAAATCATCCGGTTGTTTCAACAACCGGAACTGGAGGGGTTGAATCGAAAAAAGATTTTGGAAATTTGGCATGAGATCGAAAAGACCGCGGCGCAAAGTCAGATGGGAGGAAAAATGGCGATCATCGAAGCGGATAAATTATTGGATAAAGTTTTAAGATCAATGTTTATGCCCGGAGAAACATTGGGGGAACGACTCAAAGCTGCGGCGTACAAATATCCGAACATCCGCAAGGTGTGGGGCGCCCATCGTTTGCGGAATCAACTCGTCCATGATACCTCGTTTGAAATCAGTTCGCGTCAGATTAAGAGCGCGTTGCATGATTTTCAATCAGCATTAAAGACGCTGAACGTTATGTGATCCGCATCAGCCTCGCCGCAACCCCTCTAACTCCCCTTATCAGGGGAGGATATGAGCAACCTCCCCCTGATAAGGGGGATTGAGGGGGTTTCCCCGCACTATTTTTATGATCCCATTTCTCCATTCCACAACCTATCAAATTTTCGGTCTCACCTTGCAAACGTGGGGAACGTTTGTCGCATTCGGTTTTGTTTTGGGAACGTCTCTCGCGTATCGTCGCGCAAAGCAGCGTGGACTCAATCAGCAAGCGATTCTTGATCTCGCCTTTTGGATATTCATCGCCGCTTTTCTTGGCGCGCGCGTTTTTCACGTCTTTTTTTATGAGCCTGCTTACTATTTGATCCATCCTTGGGACGCCATTGATCCGCGTCAGCCGGGATTCTCGATGTTCGGTGGATTGACCGGTGCTGCCATCGCGTTTTTTATCTATGCTCGTCATCACACCCTTGATTGGATTCAATATGCCGACACCTTGGTTTGGGGATTGCCGTGGGGTTGCGGAGTTGGACGCATCGGGTGCTTTTTGATCCACGATCATCCCGGGACGCTCACGCATTTTATCCTCGGCGTAAAATATCCGGATGGCACGGTTCGTCATGATCTTGGTTTGTATCTTTCCATCATCGGATTTTTAACCGGAGGGTTGTTCATCTTTTTGAATCGCAAGCAGCGTCATCCCGGATTCTGGCTGGGGGTATATCTCGTGATCGAAGGTCTCATTCGTTTCAGTACCGACTTTCTCCGCATCCTTGATCACCGCTATTTTGGTTTAACGCCGACACAGTATTTGGCTGTGCCGCTTGTCATCATCGGAATTTGGTTCATATCCCCATCTTTGCAAAAGAGGGGCTAGGGGAGTTATGAAAGAAAGGGTTACCGTCGTACGTCAGTTTGACGATTCAGCATCCGGTTTCTATACTCCATCCAATAATACATTCACTTTTTATGAACCAACCAAACAACAAAAATTTTATCATCGGAATTATCATCATCACCATCATCATCTTTGTCGGTCTCGTGTTGGTGCTTGTGAACACTTCATCAAATTCATCGTCAGGCGAGATCAAGGATGAAAAAGTTTCATTCTCCGACGACAACGATCCGGCCATCGGATCGCCCGCCAGCGCAACGGTCGTTCACATCTATGGTGATTTTCAGTGTCCGGCTTGTCGAGTGGCGGAACCTGGATTAAAATATGCCATGGAAAAATATCGTGATCAGGTGCGTTTTGTGTGGAAAGATTTTCCATTGTTGCAAATTCATCCGAACGCGCGGCTGGCCGCCAATGCGGCTCGCTGCGCGCAGGTTCAAGGGAAATTTTGGGAGTATCATGATACGCTCTACGTCAATCAAACAACGTGGGCAAGTCAGTCAGACGCGCGAGGGACATTCATCAACTATGCGCAAAACGTAGGATTGGAGACTTCTGTTTTTCAGAGCTGTCTCGCATCTCAAGCGGAAGACTCTAAAGTCACGGCAAACATGTCCGAAGGCGGACGCAACCGAGTCGATGCCACACCAACCTTCTTCATCAACCAACGCCGCTACTTCGCCATGACCCCGCAGGAGTGGGATGTGGTGATGGGAAAGACATTAGACATTAGACATTAGACATTAGACATTTGGCTATCCTTGACCGCCGCTTGAAAATTATGCACTGACATTTTATACTTTACTTCTAATTACTAATGACGAATGTCTAATTACTTTTTATTTTTTTATGTCAAACGAAAATTTCTGGAGCGGTTCACCTAAGACCATGTTTTCCATGGGTTTGATTTTAGGCATCGCCATTGCCGCTGTGTTGGCTCTCATTATTCTCCTCACGGGCGTTGGAGGAGGCAGAACTTTTGGCGGCGGAGTCAATCTTGCGAATAATCCTTCTCCAGCGGCAGCGCCTCAACCGAATGATCAACCATCTCCCGCGCCTGCGGCCCAGCCTGTCCGACCAGTCGATGAAAAAATTGATCACATCATCGGCGCCAAAAAGGCCAAGGTGACGTTGATCGAATATTCCGATTTTGAGTGTCCGTTTTGCAAGCGTCATTTACCGAGCATTCAGCAGGCTTTGAAAGATTTTTCGCAAGACGTCCGCGTCGTGTACCGCCATTTTCCATTAAACTCGATTCATCCATTGGCTCAAAAAGCCGCGGAAGGATCCGAGTGTGCCGCGAAACTTGGAGGCAATGACGCTTTTTGGAAAATGCACGACAAAATTTTTGAGAAGTCTCCCGACATTGGTTCAGATGTCTTGGTGAGTCTCGCGTCGGAGATGGGGTTGGATCAGGCAAAATTCAAATCCTGTTTGGATTCCGGCGAAATGAGGACGCGCGTGGATGCCGATGCCGCAACTGGTGAAGAAGCCGGAGTGCAAGGAACGCCGGCGACGTTTGTGAACGGTAAACTCATCGGAGGCGCGGTCCCATACACGGCTCTGAAGGCTGCCATCACAGACGCGGGAGCGAAGAATTGAAAGAGCCATCTGTACCAGAAAAAGCCCTCGAACATTCGAGGGCTTTTGAAATGATGGGTGGCGGTGTGTATTATACAAAGTTCGAAACTATTTTGAAAGCAATCCCGACGAAAGCTCCTAATCGCACGCTCGGCGTGCGTGGTGGCTTGAAACTGCCCCGTACGCTCGTATCGTTCCGCCACTGCCTCGCTTCTCTCGGCAACACCAAAGAAAAATGTTCCTTGCTTTCTTGATTTGGCGGGGGTGAAATTTCTTTTGAAAGTGGAAAGGACATTTTTCTTTGGTGTTCTGCCCTCAAGGTCTCGGGCAGGTGGCGGAACAATGCGGACGAAGTTTTGCAAAAGCTATTTTTTGGGGAAAGGATTTTGCAAAACTTCGGCTCATTTGTTTTTGAATTCGGATGT
>JAUSEV010000050.1 GCA_030649995.1 Candidatus Uhrbacteria bacterium | reverse complement strand
GAAAAAAGATTCAAAATTTCCGTAAGAATAAAACTTATGGCCAATGTGAAGCCCGTCGTGATCCAAACGAAAATCAATAAGCTCGCGCCTTTTGTTTTTAACAGCGTAAATAGTAAACGCGGCCAATGTGATGATAATTGTAAGAAGATAATTTTTCAGAAGAATCGAAAAAACAATAAGCGCTAAACCCAAAATTCCCAGAGCCCAAAACCACTCCGCATTTTTTGGCAGATGATCCGGTTCTTCAATCTGCCAGTTCACCTCACCATTTTCATCGCGTATTTTTAATTTTATTATCTCATCTGGCATGAGTATCATTTTACTGTATTTAAAGCGGAAGCGGGAGGATTCGAACCTCCGATACTCTTTCGAGTATACGTGATTTCGAGTCACGCGCATTCGACCACTCTGCCACGCCTCCGTGATACTCGAATGTAACCGCAATCCTATCGTTTGCAGACAGAACGGTCAACACATGGCGTTGACCGAATTCACGCTCTTAAGCTAGTGTATTCGCAGGATTATCAAAATCTATGAACTACGAAACATTGCCGAACGCGGAAGTCATTCATAAAACCGTTGACGCCCTTGCGGGGCGCGGCATCAAAGCGATTTTTGTAAACGATCGCGTGGAAGCGATGGAGAAAGTAAAGTCGCTGATTCCGAAAGGAGCATCCGTGATGAACGGTTCCTCGCGCACCCTCGAGGAGATTGAATTCGTGGACTATCTAAAATCAGGAAATCACGGCTGGAAAAACTTACACGAGGAAATTCTTGCGGAAAAAGATCCTCTCAAACAGGCATCGCTTCGCAAACAAGCGGTTCTCTCGGACTATTATCTCGGGAGCGTCCACGCGGTCGCGGAAACGGGGCAGCTTGTGATTGCCTCAAATTCCGGCAGCCAACTGCCACACGTGGCGTTCACCTCGCCGAACCTGATCTTTGTTGTGGGCGCGCAAAAGATCGCGCCCAATCTTGAGATGGCCATGCAACGCGTGCGCGAGTATGTCCTTCCGCTCGAAGATCAACGCATGAAGGACGTTGGAATGGGCGGCAGCGCCATTTCCAAGCTTCTCATCTTTGAGCGAGAACCCGCCTTTATGGAAAGAAACGTTTATGTGATTTTCGTCAATGAGAAACTCGGGTTCTAGGAAAAGTTTTCTTATTCTCTCTTAGGGTCAATATCCCGTCAGCTTGCTGCGTCTGTCGCCCAACCTCACCTAACCGCTCCGCAAAGCTCCCTCCTTGCGAAGGAGGCTTCGGCCGTGAGCGACATTCGGCTGTGCTCAGTCGAAGCCCCTCAGCCGAAACGGGATAAAGGGAGGTCTCGGTTGGGACGTAACCCTTTTTTTAAAACCTCACCTAGCCTCTCACAGCTAAGCTGAGCTTTGCCTTCGTAAGGAGAGGGATTATGATTCGGATTCTGATCTCCCTCCTTGCGAAGGAGGGATAAAGGGAGGTCTCGGTTGGGACGTATGATATGACAGAAGTATTCAACAAACTCCATCATTTAGAAATGCGTCGTGAATTGCGTCAGCAATCAACGCAGGCGGAAAAGCTTTTTTGGAAACAAGTTCGTTCCGGTCAATTAGGAATACGCATCAAGCGACAGGTAGGGATCGGGGAATACATTGTTGATTTCTATGCCCCAAATATTCGTTTGGCGATAGAACTTGATGGAGGGAGTCATTTTGAGATCGGTACGGCGGAAAGGGACGCGGATCGTCAGAAAAATATTGAAGTACTCGGAATTAAGGTTATTCGATTCACAGACAATGAGGTTTTTGATGGTATAGATGACGTGATTTCTATTTTGCGTAATGCGATCGAGGAACGGAGACGGAGCTTTGTCCCCAAAAACTTTTCATAACCCTTTTTTCAAAACCTCACCTAACCTCTCTCTTCGAGTCCGAGCCTCAGAGTCGAGGACCTTCGCAAGGAGAGGGATAAGACTCGGAGGGATTAAGGGAGGTGCTACCACGGATACTCCGTCAGCTTGCTGCGGGGTAATTTATTTCCTCTCCGCTTCCGGCTGAAATCTTTCGTGTGCAGGAAACGGTAAAACATCGTTGATGGATGTGGCACCGGTCAAAAGCATGACCAACCGATCAACGCCAAAGGCGATGCCGGCCGCGTTTCCCATGTCAGGTAAGGCTGATAAAAATCGCTCATCCAAGGCCCATACTTTTTTTCCTTGAGCTTGTCGAAGGGCGCGCTCCTCCAAAAACCGTTCGCGCTGTTCATCCGGATCCGCCAATTCGGCAAAACCGTTCGCCAGTTCCAAATCGCCGATATACAGCTCTGCGCGCAAGGCATAGCGCGGATCTTCCGGATTGCGGCGGGCAAGCGCGGCCATGGCCGCGGGATAATACGTCAAAAACGTCGGCTGATACTCTGTCCGATCTTTATTCCATCCTAACGCCGGCTCCACTTTGGACAAAAATATTTTATAAAACAGATCATCAAACGAATCTTTTGATGAAACTGTTTGGCCGTGAGCGCGTACGATATCCGGAAGCGTTTCCGGATGATCGAGTAATTTATCAAGATCAATCCCGGCATGGTGCTTCATCGCCTCTTTGACGGAGAGACGGCGAAAAGGCGTGTCGTGAATCGTGAATCGTGAATCGTGAATCGTTGAAGCGACAAAACGAACCATTTCTTCCGTGTCTTTGAGAATATCCTCGAGTTCGGCGTCGCGGCGATACCATTCGAGCAATAAAAATTCAGGATCATGCGAACCGTCCCACGGTTCTTCATTGCGAAAGCATGGGCCGAGATCAAAAATCTTATCAAAACCGGAAGCCAACAATCGCTTCATCGCATATTCGGGACTTGTGATCAAAGCCACATCGAGCTCAGCTTGCCCACCGGAGTCTTGAAGAAGGCGGGTCCAAAACGGTTCCAGATTCGGTTCTTGTCCCGGGAGACCGACGAGCCGCGGGGTGAACATTTCCGTAAAACCGCGCTCGTCAAAAAATTGACGTATCGCTTTGATGATCTTGGCGCGAGTGATGAGCCTGTTCCGCCAACCGGCGGAGTTCGCATTTTCGTAAATCATTTAACCAAATACGGAAGCAGGGCCATGGTACGCGCGCGTTTGATCGCATTGGCTAACTTACGCTGATGCCAAGCGCATACCCCCGAACGTTTACGAGGAACAATCTTGCCGAACGAAGACAAGTACCGCCGCAAAGTATTGGTATCTTTGTAGTTGATGGCTTGAATATTCATCTGACAGAAATGACATTGTCGATCAATTTTTTTTTGTTGCATACTTCGATGAACTCAGTATTAAAATGGAATATCTTCGACTCGAATTTCTTGATCTCCCACGCCTTTTTCCATCGGGGACTGTGGCAGAGGTTCGACCACCGGCTCGGTCGAACCGGCTGGTGACTGGCCTGCTCCGAACGAAGTTGAGGGATGACCGGTGACCGGTGACTGTCCGGCAGGCGCTCGATCCAACATAATCATGTTTTCCGCCACGATCTCGGTTCTGTTTTTCTTCGCGCCATCTTGCGCCTCCCACTCTCGCGTTTGCAAACGTCCTTCCACAAACACCCGGCGACCCTTGCCGAGATACTGATGGCAAATTTCCGCCAGCTTCCCCCAAGCCACAATGTTATGGAATTCGGCGCGTTGCTGTTTTTGTCCTTGCTGATCCGTCCACTGCATATTGGTGGCTACCCCAAACGTACACACGTTTTGGCCTGTCGCCGTCGTGCGAAATTCCGGATCTCGGGTCACGTTGCCGATCAATTGAGAGCGATTTAAGTCCATAGAATAATAGGTTACACCCCTGTAACGTCCTCACTCAAGGCCGTCTCAATTTTCTTGTCTAAATCCTCGGAAGACATATCCGGCGTCGCGATCACATCTTCTTTCTTTTGCGCTCCGACCTCCAGAGCCTCAACTCCTGACTTAATTTCCTGTTGCGATTTTATCGCGACTTCTCGACGCGTAGCCGGCGTTCGATCTCGATGACGCGGACGATCTTCTTTGGACTCAACATTCACTTCCATAAATTGCACCAGATCATATTTTTGATCTGACCCGGCTTCGTCGGCGCGCAAAATCATGTGACGCAAAAGTTCGCTTGTGATACGCAAATTTTCCTCGATCTTGGCTACGTTCGGTTTCTCCGCCTCAAACATCACGAGGACATAGTGCCCATGACGCTGGTGCTCGATGGGGTAGGCTAACCGAAATTTACCCAACCTCTTGGTAGATTCGATTGATGCTTGATACTTGGCAAGAATCCCGCTCACCTTTGTTTCGATCGTGCCTATTTCTTCATCCGTAAAGGAGGAAGGAATGATGTAGAGCAACTCGTAACGAGCCGGCATAAAATGGATGACTGGCTCTCTTTTCGGGAGCTCCTCGATACACGGTCGAGGAACGGGCAGTCAGGATCAAGATTGAATAGCCGAAGAGTAACGAATGGCGGAAAGACTGTCAATGGCCATGGGACATGTCATGGGACGTGGCCGTAGGGGCAATTCATGAATTGCCCCTACCAGAGACCGATCGTTCGTAGTAATATATGGTGCGTATGAAAGATCTGACCCCTGTCTTACGATCGCTTGGCCTCATGGAGAGCGAAATCAAGACCTATTTGGTGGCCTTTGAACAAGGTGCCGGAACCGTGCTTGATTTTACTAAACTCACACGTCTGTCGCGCCAAGCCACCTATGTGGCGATTCAGGGCTTAACAAAGCGCGGCCTCATGTCGAGTGTCCTGCATGGAAAAAAACGTCTCTATTCAGCCGAACATCCGGACAAATTATTAGCCTATGCCAAACGACGAGAAGTGGAAATGAAAGAACGTATTCACGATCTCGAACGCACTCTCCCCGAATTAGAATTGCAGATGGGAGGCGAACGGCCGGCGGTAAAATACTATGAAGGCAAAGAGGGCGTACGAGCGGTGATTGCGGATATTCAAATGACCAAACCAAGTGATGCCTTTGAGATCGCGGACCTTGCGGCCCTAAGAAAAGTTTTGAATGAACAGGACCTCGAACCCATGCGCGCAACTCTAAAGGCCGTAGGAACCCACGTCCGAGGAATCTATTCCGGAGAACCTATAACCAAGACAACGCCTCATGAACGTTATTTTATTCCGGAAAAATATGCCGGTTTTAAATCCGTCATCACCATTTATAATAATCGAACCTCGATCATTACCTTTGAAGGGAAAATGCATTCGATCATCATCGAAAATGATGCTTTGGTAAAGTGCTTACGCGTTTTATTTGATTTAGCTTTTCGCGGAGCCTTTGATTTTCCAAAAAAGAGCTAATAGACATTTCGTGTTGGTTTTTGTCCCTGTCGGAGAGCCAAATACCAGCTGGCGAGAGCCAGCTTTTTGGTGGTTGAAATTCCACGATGACATCGAAACAATTCTTTGAGGCGGCTGTTGAGTCCGC
>JAUSEV010000034.1 GCA_030649995.1 Candidatus Uhrbacteria bacterium | reverse complement strand
GAAATTACCGCCTCTATGCACGAAGCCTCGAGCCGATCACCCTTGGCGACAGAGGTTTCATGCGGATGCCTTAAAAGTGACCTCTTAAAAGGGACATTCTAACTTCCCTAGAAAGAGGACATTCTAACTTCTGTTTGACAGGAAACACGAGCGGCTTGACAGAAGTCCAATTTTAAGCTATCTTTAAGCGTTCTTTAATAACGAAAGAACGTCGAGTGCAGCAAAAGGAATAATCTCCATTACGCGTTACTCATTACGCATTACGATGGTTTTTCTTTTGCTTCACTCGACGTGAGTGCGACTAAGCGTCCCGACGAATGTCGAGATGACGAGGTCCTGTGGACCAATCGCGACAAGGCTCACGCGAACCGCCTGCTCCGATGGAAATCGGAAACAAGAGGAGGAGAGGCATGGAAACGATTCTGAAATTGTTGGGTGCCTGGTGGCAGAGCTACCGCTGGGGGTTCGGATCGACGAAGTTCGGCACGAGTCGGATCGGCTGGCGGATGCGTATCTTCACGCTGCGCGCCGTTGCGATCACCGTCTTCTCGTACTACATCCTTCCCGCCGCGTGGGCGGCGCGACATGAGAAGCTCGTCCTGTGGGGACTGGGGTGGTTCGTTCTCGATACGTTTGTCTCGCTGTTCATGGTCAGTCAGTACCGGTACGCGAGGATGCGTGGTCCGCGGACGGATACCGGTCACTCAATCTTCAGTCTCGAAGGGATTCTGCGTCGGCTGGGGTACGCGTGGATCCTGACGCCCTGTCTCGAGTGGCGCATCACGGTCATGCACTTTCCGCAGACCCTCATGCTCGTGGTACATGCCGTCATCTTCGTCTTGCAGTCCGTGGACGCCGTGTTCTATGAGCTGCATAGGTGGCGCCGCCATCGATTCTATAGGCGTCACGTTCGTCCGGCCGTCGAGGAGCGAGAGGGATATCTCACTCATGCACATGCGGCGCAGAACGAGAAGGTCGCAACCGAGATCGCCTACGCCCTTGCGTTGATCGAGAGAGTGCAGAAGGCGCGGATCGCAAGGAGCATCCTCGAAGCACAGTTCAAGGCTCTCGTTCTGGATGACAGCAAGCGCAAGGCCATGATGTGGGACGCTGCCGAACGCGTGCGTTCCGAGCGGCAGGCGGTCGGCGCCGCCTCGTCAGCAGGCGCAGCCTGAATCTTTACTTCACCTACGACGGATGGAAGCGAGAACCCTCTCGCGACCATCCGTTTTTTTGTGCCCACGAAACTACAAATGGAGCATACGAAAATACGAAAAAAGGAAAAGTGTCCTCCAAGAGAAATCTATAAAAAGAAAAATCAATAAAAACATTTCAAACTTTTCCTATAGGAAAAGTTTGAAATGTTTTTATTTTTAGTTCGTCCCTATAAAATCATATAAATTCATCATCTTGACGCTTAGCGTCAAACGTAGTATTTTTTCTGGGTTCGTGAATTGTGAACTTTCACCCCATCTAAGGGAGGTGTACGATGATGCTCTGGGGACTTGAATTTCAACCACCTGATGGGCCACACATCTGCCAGGGAAAGGGCAGACACATCGGGTACGACACGGATAACATCGACAACTGGAAGATCTGCGGTAAACCCGCTCCGCACTTTTGCCACTTGCGACCGAATCACGGGTTTGTGCCGGAACCTGTGTTGCGTCAGGGTGGGATGTATCTGTGCGAGAAAGGCATGCGCAACTTGCAGGTATTGCTTGCGCGAGAGAACGACAAGAGTCCCGTGCACTTTCTTTTTCAAGTGGAGCATGGTCACATCCCGGTTTGGTCCTATGGCTAGACCTGACAGGATGATCACGCTCCTTTTTTTATTGACATCTTCGTTTTTTTCTTTCATGCTGAAGGAATGAAACATCGAGGGAAGGTGCTTTCAGTCATTATTATTTTCGTGGCGGTGTTTGGTGCGGGTTGGATGGCGCGAGGATCGATTCGAGATTTTGTGTATCAAGCGCAACAACCAAAATTGCCTCTCGCGGCAACGTATCAATTTGCGAGTTCAACACCGACTCCGATACCGACTCCGACCAAACCTCACCTCACCTCTCCTTCGCAAGGAGAGGAATCAAAACAGCTGCCGCGCACGATCAATCTCGCCGTGCCATTCCTCTTGCAAGCGCCGACGCATGATTGGAGTCAACCGTATCAGGACGCGTGCGAGGAGGCGGCGGCGATTATGGTTGACGCTTATTATCGCGGACGTCGTGAGCGTTATTACGAACAAGACGGGAATAAAGTTATTTTGGATTTGATCGCGTTTGAAGAAAAGTTGCTCGGAAAATATAAAGACACTACGGCCGAAGAGACGGCTCGGTTGATTCGTGAGTACTTCCATTATCAAACGGTTGTGGTGCGCGAAGTCACTAGCACGGAAGTTTTTAAACCGATGTTAGCCAAAGGATATCCGGTGATTGTTCCTGTTCATGGAAAAAGCCTTCGCAATCCGTATTTTCGCAACGGCGGTCCGGCCTACCACATGATTGTCATCAAAGGGTATCTGCCCGACGGTCGCTGGATCGTGAATGATCCGGGGATCGGTCGCGGACCTGACTACCTTTATTCAAATGAGGTACTATGGAATGCGATGCATGACTGGAATAATGGCGACGTGATACACGGAAAAAAGATGATGATCGTCGTCATTCCTAATTCCTAATTCCTAATTCCTGCTTCCTGATTCACCGATATGCTCAAACATCCTCACCATCATTTTTCCATCCCCGTCTTTTTTCTGATCATCGCTTTTGTGGTTGGTGGCTTAATGTTAGTTTGGTCACAGTTGCCGGCACCCCAAGCGCGAGTCGGTTGGTTGTCGTGGTTGCCAGCTCCCATCGCTTCCAATGCTCCGACCTCCACGCCCGTATCTTCCGAAGCGTCCATTCCATTAAAACCGACTCAAGAACCCCTACCGACGAATCTTCGGGGAACGCCTCATGGCATGATCTGTGGCGAAGGAAATTTGATCTGCGTGGATCAAGGGTATCAAAATATTTTACTCACGAATCCTCTGGTGGTCACGGGCACGGCAAGAGTGTTTGAAAATCAATTTTCGTGGAGTTTGTTTGATGACAAGGGACATGCTTTTGAAAAGGGAAATTTGATGGCCAAAGGGCCAGATCCGGATGCGGATCAACCCTCGACGTTTGAATTGCGTTCTTTTTTTACTTCCGTTCCATCATCAGCGACCGGTTCGCTCATGTTGTTTGAATTTTCTGCGCGCGATGGGGAGGTTGTAAGCAAATTGGTGATCCCCGTGCGTTTTTCGACAAAAACGACGGTGGTCCAGCTCTGGATGCCAAGCGATTGGGAAGCGTGGCGATCAGCCGTCACCAAAGAGATCAATGGAGATGCTCCAACGCCATCGCCGGCTGAATGGCTCAAACTCCAATCCGTGATAACGATGGAAACACGTTTTCCCATTCAGGCGACTTTGGCCGTGTTATTGTTTCGTCTGAAACAAGAGACGCGCCTTGATGCGGAATTGGATCTCATGAATTTTGCTTTCAAGCAGGGAACGGCGTTTGTGGAATTGGGCATGGATCAAAATGGTTGGGCGGGCGTATCCTATGTCCGTGCCATGGTGGATCCGGTGATTGAGATGACGCTGCTCAAATTTCCCGGCGTCACAAAAGTGGTGCGTGGACCGTTGCCTGTCAAATAATTTTTATGATCATGATCGGAGCCTATGCCGGAGTAGCCGCGGGAGCGATTCTTCTGTTTTTGTCCCACATCGCTCCTCGTTTTGCGGCGCAAAATTTTATTCAAGAACTTGGACCCTCCACCATTTTTGGCCACACGCTGTCGCGTCGCGAAGCGCATTTGATGGGAATTCTGGTTCATCTCATCCTGTCGTTGATCTATGGCGCGTTGTTTGCCTTTGGCGTGGAACGGGGTTGGGCGTCTTTCACTATTTTGCCTATTTTGGGTTGGTCGGTCATTTTATTGTTATTTACGGGTTTGATCGTGATGCCACTCGAAGGTCACGGCTGGTTTGGGTTGAAGCATGATGCGTGGTTTGCCGTTGATGCGCTGTTGACCAATCTTTTGTGGGGAGTGATGTATTTTGTGTTGATCAAACTTTGGCTGCCGATGTAGAGCCATCGCTCAAGAGCGAGTCCCGCTCCAAAACAAAAACTCCTTTATCGGGAGTTTTTGTTTTGGAGCGGGTGAGGGGAATCGAACCCCTGTCAACAGGTTGGAAACCTGTGGTAATGGCCATTATACGACACCCGCGTGAGCGATATGGTATAGATTTTATTGCGCTTGCGCAAGCACGGTGATTATCTATTATCTCCGCTTCCCGAAAGTTTGCCTCGTTCAAAACGTGACAGGAGTTTTTCGATATTCATCGCGGCCACTTTTTCCAGAGGCACTCCGATCTCCGTCGCAATCTGCGCCACATACCAGAGCACGTCTCCCAACTCTTTTGAAAGTTCCTGTTTTTTTGCTTCGTCGATTACCCCATCATGGTCGCGCAAAATTTTCTTGAGTTTATCCGCCACCTCGCCCGCCTCGCTCGTGAGCCCAAGAACCGGATAAATGATATTTTTTCCGGTGTTGGGATAAATGGCGGTGCGGCGAGAAGATTTTTGGTATTCTTCAAAGGTCATAGGGAGGAAGCAGGAATTAAGAATCAAGAATTAAGAATGAAGAGGAGTGAGGCGGTAGATGATGCCGGGAAAATTGTAGGTGAGGTTGCCGTCCGATTCGGATCGCAATTTGATTTCTTCTTTTATTTGTTGCGGCAGATCGTTCATGTACTCCATCCATAATTCTTTCCCCAATTTCATCATCTCTTGCGTTTTGAGATAGCGAATGACTCCTTCAAACGTGCGAATCGGTTCAACCACAAACCCCGTTTCTTCTAACCAAGCTTCGAGTTCTTCCCGCAAAGCAAAATATCGCGGATATTCTCGACCCATATCTTCATATTGGCCGGAAGCGAGATCTTTGATGTTGACGATATTATTTAAAGCCTCTTTTGTCGTGGGCGTGGTGTAGTAGGTTTGCAGGATGAGCACGCCTTTTTCCGTGAGGATGCGCTTCATCTCGTAGAGTGCTTTGAGTTGTAAGCGTTTTGGAAGATCATAAATACCGGATCGTAAAAAGACTCGATGAAAGACTTGATCGGGAAACGGCATGGCGATGACAGAAGCTTGTACCTTGACCATGCCTTCCGGAATCATGTTGAGCATGCCGCGACTGAAATCAAGCACGTACATTTGAACGCGTGGAAAACGCTGTCGAATGCCTCGAGCTAAAATACCCGTTCCGCACATGGCTTCTAACACCATTTGATGATCTTCCACCTGTCCAATACTGATGAGCTCTTCGATCAAATCATCGCGGCGCGTTCCCTCATACGCTGTGCTGTTCCAACAGGCGGCAATACGATCATAACGTTGTCGGAGGGATGTGTTGACGATCGGATACAGATCCGTTTCATTGACATCCGGTCGTTTTAATTCGGGATTCAACGATGAGGTCATAGGGAGGAAGGAGGAATCAAGAATCAGGAATTAAGAATAAGGCACCTCCTATTCATCCTAACCAAAAGCGAGACGGAAGCCAAGTTATTGTTTTTGCAGAAAAGATAAGATATCAGGGAATGTTTCAAAACAATAATCCGCTTCAGAAGACTGGCTCCAGAGGAGTCCTGTTTGAATCCCTGCCTGTTTTGCCGGTCGGATATCTTTTTCCACATGATCACCGATGTAGAGAATTTCTTGCGGGGGCCGTCCGGTTAACTCGACCATCTTATAGAAGCCTTCTAAGGCCGGTTTCGGTTCTTTGATCATGCTCGCGCTCAAGATATGGGTGAACCATGACGGATCAATATCAAGAACCGGTAATATACGATCAAGTTTGATGTTGGAAAAGATCGAGATGGGAATGAGGACTTTTATTTCTTGTAGTATGTTTGGTATCCGGTCATCCATGAGTCGGTACAGTTCATGCGGAGCGATCAAATTGATTCGATCAGACCAATAATTGGGTGAGAGTCCTAATGCTCGAAAAATGGCGGCATTACTGTGACTGTATTTTTGATAAAGATTTTCGTATTCAGCGATCAATTCTTGCGTGATCGGTTTATGTGTCACCTCACTATAAGCGGCATAACGCAATTGGTTATGCGTTTCTTTGATGAGAGAAGCGATGGTTTCACTGAAATCGAACCAGACATGTTTGATCATAATTATTCATAAGTTCATGGTCGGGGTGACAGGACTTGAACCTGCGACCCCCTGCTCCCAAAGCAGGTGCTCTAGCCAACTGAGCTACACCCCGACCATGGACTCATCCGGAAGTGCGACCATCCTAATGGAAAATGACGAGAAAGCCAAGGGTTAAGAAAAAGCCCCCATATTCTTTTGTTTTTCTGTTTGACGTTTCACGCTTCACGCTTCATGCTTCACGTTGATATGCGCATTGCCATTGATGCTCGGATGATGGGGCCGCTTGTGACGCGGGGGATTGGGCGATATGTGGAGGAACTTACGCGTGCCATGATTGCGCAAGCACCTCACCATCAATTCGTATTATTGATGCGCAATCCCGAAACTTCATCCTTCCTCGGTCAACCCAATGTCGAGCACATCGTCGCAGATGTTCCGTGGTACGGATGGCGCGAACAGATCGAGATGCCAAAATTTTTTCGTGAGGCGCGCGCCGATCTGGTTCACGTTCCACATTGGAATGCGCCGCTTTTTTATCGCGGTACATACGTTTTGACTATTCATGATATTCTGCTCCGTCGCCAACCGTTCAGCAGCAAAATCTCCACACGCCATCCCGCGTATGCGTTCTTAAAATATTATGCGTATCGCGCACTCATCCATCACAACATTTCTCATGCCCGTCACATTCTTGTTCCAACACAATTTGTCGCAGATGAATTGCAAGGGTTTTATCGCGTACCTTCCTCGCGCATCACCATCACCTCCGAAGGTCTGACGGATTTTCCCGCTCCCTATTTTTCCATCCTCGATCGCTACTTCCTACTTCCTACTTCCTACTTCCTCTATGTAGGCTCCGCCTATCCACACAAGCGGCTCGATCTTTTATTGGATGCGTGGCAGGTCATTGCCGCATATCATCCGGAACTCTCGCTTATCATCGCCGGAGAAGAAGACGTGTTCATGGCGCGACACGTCGCCTTCGTCAAGCAGCAAAATTTGTCTCGTGTCACGTTCACCGGTCGAGTCACAGACGCGGAACTTGCGGCCTTGCTGCAGAACGCTTCCGCGTTTGTTTTTCCCTCATCTCATGAGGGATTTGGTTTGCCACCGCTTGAGGCATTATCGTTTGGCACACCGGTTATTTCGAGTGACTCGACCTGTTTGCCCGAGGTTTTGCCTAAAGAAGGTGTTTTTTTCTTTCGAAATGGCGACGTCAATGATATGATACGGGCTGTTGATACGCTTCTCGGTTCTTCTAGCCAAGCGCGTGCCGCTGCCGGTCGCGCGCAAGCGATCGTGAAGATGCGTTATCGTTGGTCCGAGGTGGCGGCGCGCACCCTCGAAACCTATGAGCGCATTCATTTTTCTTCCCATGCCAAAAACCCCGCTTCATTCCCCTCGAAAGAAATCCATCAAACCTAAACGTGAAAGGAAGTCTGTTACCGTATCAAAAAAACCCATCCGTATTCGGAAGAAAAAAATGACCGCGCCGTCTTTGATGCTCGAGAATCAATTAGCCTTGGTCATCGAACAGCCGGGGATGACGATTTCCGTGGCTCGGCGGCAACGCATTAACAAGTCTCGATCAAAAAAAAATATTGATGCTGTCATGGTCATCGGGGATCGCATTCAGTCATTTGATCATGCGTTGGCAGAGCGGGCCGGGCAGGGGATCAAAGGGAGAGCCGGTACACGCGTTCCGATCCGCTATGATTCTCATGAGGCAAGCCAACATTTGTTGTCTTTGAAAGGTTTGATCGGTTCGATGGAATCGCCCGCGCCGGAATTTGAAGGCCCATCCATTCGAGACTGGGTCGCTCCGTACGACATCCCGCCTTCCTTGGAAGACCTGGTGGCGCACACAAAAGATTTGTATCTCGATCGGGTTGATCCGCGCCTTTTTTTAGATCAGTTCACTCCGCATGACGCGGATGTGGCTTTTGCGGAACGGTATGGTTGGTGGTCGCGTCTGCGAGCGCCGTTTATTCGGTGGGAACAGGTGGAGACACAGGTTACGGGTCACAGGTTACAGGTTACAGATTCCAAACCGCAACCATCGACTTTTCATGATCAATTTACTCCTTCGGATGCGGATCGGGCTTTTTATGAGGTGTATGGTTGGACGGCTCGTTTGGTTTCAACTTTTTTTCGTCCACGGTTTCGTCAAGCAGAAGAACCTATGGAACTGTCATCATGGGCCGTGCCGGAACTTATGCCACGAGTGCATATGGGGAGGGTGATGGCCGGTTTTATTGCGTTGCTGATGATCGTTTCCGTGCCGGCCGGAGCCGTGTCCTTGAGTCGCAATCTTACTTCATCCGTTCGAGAGCTCGACCAAGAGAGTCAAAGAGCGTTACAGGAAATTCGCTCGGCGGTCCATTCGAGCGGTGCGAGTCAACTTGATGCCTGGCACCAAGCCTCGCAGCGATTTCAATCTGCGGACAAAGCGCTTTCCAATATCAATATCTCGGTGTTGGCGCTCGCCCAGCTTTTGCCGGAGACCAGATCCTTGTATCAGAACGCCCGAGTGTTTTTGCAAACGGGAAATGACGCGGTGCAGGCCGGACGTTTGTTGTCACAAGGGTTGGCGCGGGCTTTGGAAGAACCCACTCGCTATCCCGATGATCGCTTGATCACGTTTCTCACATATTTGGAGGCGGCGAACGTTCCGCTTGAACGCGCCGTGCAATCGATCGGTCGCATCGATATGGCGCGCGTGCCTGAACGGGCGCGCCTGCAGGCGCATCAGTTACGCGAGGCCTTGGTTTTGAGCGAGCTTTCCATGCGAGAACTGCACACGATGACGCGATTGATGTTATCGGCGATCGGCCATGAACGTCCGCGCACCTATTTGTTTGTCTTTCAAAACAATACCGAGCTCCGCCCCACGGGAGGATTTATGGGTTCTTTGGCCGAGGTGACGTTTGATCGCGGAGAGATCAAAAAAGTTTTTGTTCCCGGCGGAGGACCTTATGATTTTCGCGATCAACTTTTGGCGCGCGTGATACCTCCGAAACCTTTGCAACTTATTGCTTCCCGATGGGAGTTTCAGGACGCGAATTGGTTTCCGGATTTCCCCGCGAGCGCCAAAAAAATTCGTTGGTTTTGGAGTCAGGCCGGACAACCGACTTTGGACGGGGTGGTCGCGGTGAATGCGAGTTTGATGGAAAAAATTTTGCAGATCACCGGGCCGATCGATATGCCGGAGTATGGAAAGCTCATCACCGCGGAAAATTTTATGCTGGAAACGCAAAAAGCGGTGGAGCTTGAGTATGACAAAACCACCAACCAACCGAAAAAGTTTATTGGAGATCTGATGCCAAAAATTTTGGAACGGTTGCAGAAAAGTTCGCGTGAAGATTGGCCAAAATACCTCGCGCTCATGTCTCTCGCATTGGAGACAAAGGACTTGCAGATCGCTTTTACGAATCCGGAGGAAGATGCCTTGGCTCATCGTTTTCAGTGGCGCGGGGAGATGAAGCCGGTCATCGGAGATACGCTTGCCGTGATCGAAGCGAACATCGCCGGTCAAAAGACGGACGCGGTCATCGAAGAAGATGTTCGGCACGAAGCTAAAATCGGCGAGGATGGATCCATTGTTGATCAGGTGACGTTGACGCGGCGGCACACCGGACAAAAAGGTGAACTGTTTCGCGGGGTAAACAATGTGGCGTATCTTCGCGTGTATGTCCCGCGTGGAGCCAAACTTCTTGAGGCATCCGGTTATGAACCTCCTGCGGAGACGTTATTCAAACAGCCTCTACCTCAAGATGCTCTTGATCAAGACGTGAGCGAGCTCGTGACGCATGAAGAGGTTTTGGCTTCGGGTCTCACGGCAACGGAAGAATGGGGACGCACCGTTTTTGGCGGCTGGATTCAGCTTTTTCCGGGTAAAACATCAACCGTGACGCTCACCTATCGTTTGCCGTTTACGGTATTTGATTTAGCCCGTGAAATGGGAAAGGATCATGCCGCGTACATTCTCCTTTTCACGAGTCAATCGGGAAAATCCGATCGACAGATTCACTCCCGAGTCCTGTTGCCTCGTTCTTGGAACGTCGCATGGTCAAACGAGAGGGTGGTGGATGCGGATGCCTCAAAGATTATCGACCTGCATCGTCGTTGGGATCGCGATTATGTGATGGCCGGTTTATTTGACCCGAATCATGCTAAAACCCAATAAACATCATCCGCATCTTTTTCGTCGTCATCGCCGCGATGACCGTGCGGCAGAGATGGAAAAAAGTTTACGAACCATTTATGCCGAAGATGATGGTCATCTTCCGGATTTAGGGACGCTTGAGAGAGATCATCGACATCGTTGGCCATGGATTTTTTTCGGATTTATGAGTCTCATCGCGGTCGTGAGTTTGGCCATTTGGGCGGGGTTTTTTCTCCTGCAGCCTTTGCGAGAATTTCGAGGGAGCGGCTTACAGCTTACGATCCAAGGCCCGGAGCGCATCACCCTTGGTCGGGAAGAAACCTACACCATCGTCTGGTTAAACAAAGACAAACATCCATTAACGGAAGCCGATGTTCGTCTTGGATTGCCGCCGCATTTTGCTGTGACATCCTCTGAACCGCCACTCACGGATGTGACAACCCCGATCTGGAAATTGGGTTTTGTGCCCGTTGCCGGTCAGGGATCCATCATCGTCCGCGGAGTGTTTTCCGGAGCCTTGGACACACAAAGCGCTCTGCAAGCCATCGGGAATTATCGTCCGTCCGGATTTTCTCGAGATTTTCAATTTTTAGCCACGCAACCGATCACCTATAAAGACAGTGTGTTAAAAGGCGCGATCGAACTTCCTCCAAAAGTGTTGTCAGGCGATGTCATTTCCATCGTCTATCGTGTGGTCAACCAAGGCGCGCAGACGTTTGCCGATCGCGGAACGCGTGTATTTCTTCCACCGGGATTTGTGATGAATGCCGCTTCGGATTCGATGGACGCGGCCACCGGTGAGGTATTTTTTCCTGGTAAATCGCTCCCTGCCGGCGCTTCAACCACGCTCCTCATCACAGGGTCGTTTACCTCTGACGTTTCCGGTGAAGCGCTTTTTGTGTTTGAAACAGGCCATCGAGACGCGCATGGCGGATTCTTGGCAGCGGAGAGAACCGAAGGTCGAGTGCCTGTGGTTGCGGGTGATTTGAGTATCCGGCTCGTTGCCAACGGTTCACATGCGGATCGTACGATCGGTCAGCAAGAGCCTCTTCGCATAACGCTCGGGTATCAAAATACCAGTCCGGAACGGCTTAAGGGGGTCACGCTCGTATTGGGGTTTGAAACGATCGTGGACGGCCGTTCAGCCACAGGCACATCTCTTTTGGATTGGTCCAAATTGGATGACGCGACACAGGGCGCATCGAGTACCAAGACTCGCGTGCAGACGTTGCGTTACGGCAAAAAGCAGTTGGTGGCGTTTTCCGATCTTGAGCCTCAGGCCGATGGAACGATTGAAATCACATTGCCCACGTTGCCTGCCGCGAGCGGCACAAAAGATCTTGTCATTCGGATCACGGCGGAAGGCGAGATGTTGAGTGTTGGCGGCACAAAAGTTCGTCGTCTGGTTCACGCGCAACCGATCAATCTTCGTTATCGCAGCGACGCGGATGTACAAGCCGAGGCGCGTTACTTTACGGAAGAAGGCGCTCCTGTGGGATCTGGACCATTGCCCCCTGTTGCGTTAAAAACCACGGCCTATCAAGTCACATGGCGGCTGCAAAAAACGCTTCATCCCTTGGAAGGGGTGGTGGTGAGCGCGACATTGCCAAAGGTTGTTGCTTGGAGCGCACGAACAACGGCTGATGCGGGAAACGTGAGTTATGATGAGTCAACGAGAACCGTGCGCTGGAATGTCGATCAAATCCCAAATGATGTCAAAGACTTGGAAGCTCATTTTAAAATCCAACTCACGCCCAGCGTTTTTGACATTGGCCGCTTTGCCGATTTGCTCGGAGAAACAAAATTTCAGGCGCAGGATCCGATCGTCAATGAAGCGCTCTCGCGTATAAAGCCGCCGCTTACGACCGATTTGCAAAATGATGAGGGAGCGCGAGGGAAAGGAGTGGTGCGAAAGGAGTAGGGCGTCGCGTCTGATGTGGATTTTTACAGCATGAGAACTCGACTATTATTTTAGCTTCCTTCGGAAGCGGCTAGCGTTAATGTTCTCAGACACCTCATGTTGAAAAAACCCACATCAGACGCTCGCTAGGGAAGAGGGGGAAGAAGAAGGGGAAAAATTTTTCGGTTGATCCGGACTAAAAAATATGCTATAATAAACTCATGACCATTCATGAGTTTATTAAGAAAAGGCCATATTTAGTTTGGTATGTAAAGGATTTGGGCAAGCTCGACGAAGCATCCATCGTAGAGCATGTTTTGAATTATGGTGATTGGGATGATGTGCAAACGATGATTAAAATTTTAGGCATACAAAAGACCGCCAAGATTTTCCGCCGCAAGTCCACCCCCGATAAGTTTGGCAGGCAGAACTACGACCCTTTGGTGAAAAATTATTTCCAACGGTATTTCAACAAATATGCAACACATGCATAAGGAAATTTTGACAGAGGAACAAGTAAAGCTTCTGCCTTTGCTTGGGAAATTTTCCAGAGATTTTGGTCTTGTGGGTGGAACGGCTATTGCGTTGTATCTTGGCCACAGAAGGTCAATAGATTTTGACCTGTTTTCCGATAAGCCATTTCACAACGCGGCTGTGCGCAGGAAAATCAAAAATACCCACCGCATCCAAAAGGTTTTTAAGGACGAAACAGGACAGTACACTTTTTTTGTGAATGGAGTACAAATGACTTTTTATCATTTTCCTTATAAGCTGGTCTATTCAAAAAAAATGGCAGATTACGCCAGAATGCCCGACCTGCTGACTCTCGCTGCCATGAAAGCTTTTGCGCTTGGCGGAAGAAATAAATGGAAAGACTATGTCGATTTATATTTTATCCTCAAGGACCATTTCCACGTAAACGAAGTTTCCAAAAAAGCCAAGCAACTTTTCACGGGGGAGTTCAACGAAAAAATCTTTCGCAATCAATTGGCTTATTTTGATGATATAAACTACGCCGAACAGGTGGAATTTATGCCTGGATTTAAAGTTTCCGATGAAACAATTAAAAAAGCCCTGGTAGAATTCAGTTTAGAAAGATAAGGCAAGTGGTAAGAGTCATTATTTAGGTATATACTATTTCTCAATTCCTAATTCTGAGTATGAATACCCCATCTGTTTTTCAGCAAAAGTATCCGTTGAGTCCGAGAAAGTTTTGGAAAAAGATGATTTCCAAAATCATTGGGTTTTTCTTTGCATCCATCATGCTTGGGGTGACGAGTGGTCTCATTATCGGATTTCTCGTGGTCGCTTCAAAACCTGAATATGGATCATGGTCGCTCCTTTGGGCGCCGGTATTGATGGTGTTTTTTTTCTTTTTTTTGATTTCAACCTTGTACGGCATCTATGTTTCCGTCTACATTCGTCGTTATTATTATGACGCTTTGGAACAATTTTTGACGATTCAAAAAGGAGTTTTTGCGCCGACAGAAATTCACGTGCCTTACGGAAAAATACAGGATGTCTATGTTGACCAGGATATCCTTGATCGAATCATGGGACTTTACGACGTTCATATTTCCAGCGCAACAATTACGTCCGGGATCGAAGCTCATATTGACGGCGTTGATGCTCGCGTTGCCGAAGAGTTGAAGAATTTTTTGCTGAACAAGATTCAGCACGGCAGTCAGGTCACTCATCAGGAGGCAACCATATCTCAACATCAAACATCAAGCGCCGTTGTGCTTCCAGGTCCCAAAGCCGGAATGTTCAATTCAAAAAATTATCCGATTGTGGGTGCTTGGTACCTTACGGCAGGCATAAGCAATATATTGGTTGCCGGGTGGTACACCTTCTGCCTTGTTTGGATACTGACATATTTTGGCAAGCGAATGGCGATTATTGATGAACTCACTATGGTCGGGTTGAGTAAAGCGCTCGTGATATACGGGATCATCTACATCATGCTCATGATTTGGGCGATGCTTTGGAAAAAGACTTTTTCTTTTGAATTTTTACCGCAGTTTATTCAAATGAAAGAAGGGGTCATCCAACGCGAAGAAAAACACGTTCCATACAGGACGCTTCAAAATGTGCTTTTGAAGCGCAACATCATCGAAAGAATGCTTGGGTTAAGCACCGTTGTGATCGAAAATGCCGCCATGGAAAATTCAAAATTCAAACGCGCTTCACACGTTACCATTCCGGGTCAGCCTTTAGCGAAAGGAAATGAATTGGTCAATGAACTAAATAAAATTTTGGGCCATACATCCGGTCAAGGCACCGGACTTTAATTCTTCATGGAGAAAAAATATGACAAAAAATAAAACCATCGGTCTCATACTTGTTCTTTCACCATTTGCGCTCATCATAGTCGCCACGTTGCTTTACACGTTTGGCGTTCGCATGGGCGGCGAATCCATCATCGCGCTGCGGTTAATCCGTTTAATCGCCGGCATCAGCAGCTTCTTGGCTTTCCCCGCCTTCTTTGTTGCCTTGCCAATAGGAATTTATTTTTTAGTCAAAAAATCAGCCGAAAATAAAATCTAGATCATTTCTCCATTATCCATTATCTATTCTCCATTCTCTATTTTTATGTCCTTACATTTTTACAAAAATCCAAAACACGCGGCTGCCGGACTCGGCATTGTTCTTATGGGAGCGGGGATTGTTTTTTCCGGCGCGGAGATTCAGAACAGCCCCATGTTTCAGCAGATCGTGGCGCCTATTCAGTCAGAGTCAATTTTTGCCGCAGCAAAACGTATCCTTGTTCGACCTGCACCGAAAAAGGCGGTCACAAAATCCGCGGTCACTCTTTTGGAGATCGTGGCAGGTGAAGACCGCTCTTGTTTTTTGACCTCTCAAAATACGGTTTGGTGTTGGGGAGAGGGGAATCCCGTTCCGAATCAAATCAACGATGCTTCGGGAGTCGCGTTAAAAAACGTCACGCACATTTCTGCCGGAACAAAACACATCTGCGCTTCCACCGGAGACGGCCGCGCATGGTGTTGGGGTTCAAATGAGAGAGGTCAATTGGGGAACGGGACAAAAATCGAGAGTGATTCGGCCGTGCAGGTGAAGGCGAGCGCGGATGTGTCGCTCGCCGGCGTAAAAACGATATCTGCCGGCGGAGAACATGCTTGCGCTCTTAAAAATGATGGCAAAGTTTTGTGTTGGGGCAATAATAGTGATACGGAATTAGGCAACGGCTCCGATCAAGACAGCGATTTACCGGTCGAGGTAAAAGAAGAAGGCGCGGGAGCATTGTCTAACATTGTTTCCATCAGTTCAGGAAGCAGTTTTAGCTGCGGATTAAAAAATAACGGCAAGGTGTGGTGTTGGGGTCAGTTGGTCGCTCCCTCTGCCGTATCTGAAGAAGAAACCTCGGCTACGGATAATCAAGATGATGAAAGTGAGAGTGAAAGTGTGAGTGAGACGACGGAAACCCTATCCGCAGCCACACCCATCGAGGATGAAAACGGTGCGCCGATTTTAGATGTGGTCTCTTTGGGCGTGTTTGGATCAGCCAAGCATCTGTGTGTATTAAAAAAAGACGGAACCCCTTGGTGTTTTGGCGGAAATGAGGAGGGACAATTCAGCGAACAAAAAATAGATTCCCTCGAGGCGGTAGCGGCATTTGAAAAAGTTCCTCTCACCGCCGTGACCGGCGGGGATGCGCACACCTGTGTTATCAAAAAAAACGGATCTGTGTGGTGTCGAGGATCAAATGCGAGCGGACAACTTGGTAATGGTGGAACCGCTGAAAAAAGCGGGTTGACAGAGGTTAAGGATACGACCGGCAAAGCTTTGACCAACGCCACAGCCATCGCTTCCGGCGCCAAGCACACTTGCGTCATCAAAACAGGCAATGAGATTTGGTGTTGGGGTGATAATCCGTTTCAACAAACGAGAACCGGAAAAGTTGTTGTTCCACGCGCGGAACAAATCGTGCTGCCGCCGGGTATCAATACTCCTTCGCCAGTTACTACTGGTCCTCCGCTCCCCAGTTTAACGGTGGGGGAGGGTCATGGTTGCGTGACGAGAAATCCTGAAGGACATGTGTGGTGCTGGGGAGGGGTAAAATTAGTGGTCCAGCAAGAAGAAAGCTCTAGTAGTACCAAGTCAAAGATACCGATAACACTCTCTACTGCATACCCGATTCTTGAGAAGAATGGTCAAAGATTTAAGGGTGCCGTGAGCATTTCCGCTGGCTCCAATTTTGCTTGTGCATTAAAAAATGATGGAAGTGTGTGGTGCTGGGGAATCCTTTATTTTGATCAGAATAATAACCAAAGAGGACAATTGGGGGATGGTACCACCAATATGTCCCTAACCCCGGTACAGGTACTCGTGAAACAAGGAATCCCACTCACTAGGATTAAGGCAATTTCTGCCGGAGATTCCCATGTGTGTGCCTTAAAGAATGATGGCTCAGCTTGGTGTTGGGGGCACAATGGTGGTGGTGCACTTGGTAACAACTCCAAAGAGAGTTCCAGCATGGCTGTCCCTGTAAGTGGAAAGCACATTTTTACCGCTATTAGCGGCGGACAAGGACGTACTTGTGCTATAGGCGACAAAGATTCCAATCTGTTCTGTTGGGGTGAAAATCCGGTATGGCTCGGTTTTGGGCAGGGTGGTAATCTTGGTCATACAGTACTTGTACCAAAAGTACAGAATAACAAACTGGGAAATCCCATTAAAGAAGTACGGACGCTGGCCCGCCAGCCAACAGCTGATAGATTTGTTGCTTTTCAAAAAGATGATCTTGGCGTTCGTGATGATTCACTCTGGGGTATGGGGACAATTCCGCCAGGGAGAGATGTTGGCGGACCAAATATTTTTAATGTTTTTGAAGAGCTTGGACAATTTGTTGACAGCAATAATAAACCCATCTTGGTAAAATTGGCCTCGACCGGAGGAGGGGTATCTGGTCATAGCTGTGTTTTGAATAAAAGCGATCACACAGCTTCATGCTGGGGATCGAACAATTATGGTTCGCTTGGAGATGGCACGAATGCGCATCGCCAATTCCCAACTCCGGTACAGGATCCACAGGGAGGAGCATTTACTGATTTTTATCAGATTGAGGTCGGTACCTACCATACCTGTGCCTTAGGATCGAGGCGTGGCGAGGAAGCGCTCGAGGTATGGTGTTGGGGATATAATGCTGAAGGCCAACTTGGTGATGGTACGACCAAAAACAGCAGTTTTCCTGTAAAGGTTAAATTTTGAACCATCGTTCGTTTAGGAAGCGAGGCTATTGACAAAATAGCCTTGTTTTCTTAAGGTGACGGCACACACAGGAGGATGACCATGCGGAAAGGGTGGATGTTCTTTTTCATCGGATGGATGTTTTTCGTCGGTTTCGGTTGCGGACAGGAGCCGCTTCCATCGGACGCTCCCACCTCGGCCAAGCGGTACGAGCAGAGGGTCGGCGATGGCTGTGCCGTTTGGAGCGACTGCGCTTCGGGTCGCTGCGAAGAAAACGGATGGGGCCGGTTCGTGTGCGCCCCGGCGTTCACCTGCATGAACGACATGAAGGATGGCATCGAGACCGACGTGGACTGTGGAGGTCCGGCCTGCTACGGCTGCGCGGACGGCAAGTTTTGCGCGAGCCCGCGCGATTGTTTGAACCGCGCGTGCGATCTGGGAAAGTGCGCATCGAATCCGAACTTGCCGGATCTCACGATACTGCCGGACATGAGCGTCGTAGCGGATCTCGCGAGCGAGGATTTGAGCGCGGCGCCTGACCTCATCGTCGTGGCGGATCTGACGGTTTTGCCCGATCTCGTGAGCCTGTCCGATCTCGTCGTGCTTCCGGATCTCGTCGTGCTTCCGGATCAGGCGACGCTTCCGGATCAGGTAACCTCGCCCGACATCGCTTCGTCTCCGGATCTCGTGAATCTGCCGGACCTGACGCTGTTGCCGGACATGACCAAGCTTCCGGATCTCGTGAGTCTGCCGGATTTCGTCACGCTTCCGGATCAGACGGTCATTCAGGACCTGACGCGTCTGCCGGACATGGCACCGGTTTGTATCATGAACGCCATCAAGGACGGCAGCGAAACCGACGTGGACTGCGGCGGCGGATGCGCGTCGTGCACGGTCATGATGTCTTGCGCCGTGAACAACGACTGCAAGAGTGGCGCATGTGATGTGAATCGATGCCGTTTGGCCTACACCACTGGCATCGTGGACCCCGCTTCTTTCCCGCCGCTCTGTCTGCCGAACGCGGCGATCGGCTTCCTCGGATGGGACAATGCGGGGAACCCGGTCCCGAACGGTCCGCCGCTCGTGATCATGCCGGGTAACGGCTGGGGACCGCACGTGATGATCGCGGTCACCTGCAACGGTGCGACTGTGAACGGCGACGCGCTCAAGCCGTTCTGTGGTAGGACCGCCCAACAGCTCGGGGTCAAGATGACGCGAGACGATGGGATGGACATCAGCGCCACGGCGCAGGTGTGCAAGGATCCTTTCAGCGTCGGTTACAAGTTCGTAGCCTACGAGCAGGGGGCAAACCCCTGCCCGTTGAACCCGGCCTGCCCGTAGCAATCGTTCCGTTTTTCTTGTAACTTCGCCTCCAGTCTCGACTCACCCTCGAGACTTTTTTTTCGCTTCGCTCTCCTACGAAATTACGAATGGATCACGCGAAAATACGAATGACGAGACGATAATACAGCTATTTTTTTATCCACAACGCGAAATGTGCTATCATCTTGTCTATGTCTCCAAAAGGCCATCGTCGCGCTCACGTTGTTCCTATCACAGCCCCGTCGTTTCCCACGCTTCCTCGACCACGCGTCTATAAAACGATTGCGTACACGTTTGTGGGTGTGGTTGTGCTGGTAGTGATCGGAGTTCTGTGGTTGTCGTCCGCTCGTGCCGATATTACGATCCACGCCAAACAGGAGATCGTGGTTTTGGATCATGTGGTGGAAGTGGCAAAGGCTCCAGAACAGGGACAGTTGAGCGGTCGTGTGGTGCAGGGAGTGTTTGAAAAGATTCAAGAATTTGAGGTTAATGCATTGGCGACCTCTACGGCAAAAAATATGGATGTGGAAAAGATTGCCGTCAATCAAAATGTGCCAAATGTTGTGGCCAAAGGGAGCGTGCGCGTGATCAATAACTATGCTCGCTCGCAGACGTTGGTTAAGACAACACGGCTTTTAACCGCAGACAAAAAACTCTATCGGATCGACAAAACGATTGTCATTCCCGCGGGCGAAGAAGTCACCGTTCCGGCATACGCGGATCAACCAGGCACGGCATTCGTGATAGGTCCCGCCAAATTTACCATTCCCGGTTTGTGGATTGATCTGCAAAAATTGATTTACGCCGTCTCCGATCAACCATTTATAGCCGTGCCGACCAAGGATGTTCCGGCGACCGTCAAAGTTACATCTTCCGAAAAGTCTGGAAAATTGGTTACGGCCGGTCATGTGGCGGAAGCGGAAAAAGTTTTAACGGATGCCGTGCTTGAGCAGGCCAAGAAAGCTTTGGCCGTAGAGGTGTCCGAGGCAAAATTTGGCGAAGTATCGTATGTGGTCAAAGTTTTGGATAAAAAGACAAATGTGTCTGCCGGTCAGCATGCGGATACGTTTCTTGCCTCGGTAAAGTTGGATGTGACGGCCGTGTATTATCCCAAAGAGGATATGCGGGCGTTGATTCGTTCCAAGATAAAAGAAAAGATTCCCGAAGGTCGCGAGTTGTTGCCGCTTGATCCAACCTCTCTCGTCTTTTCCATAGAAACAACAGACGCGAAATCGGAAACAGCAGCCATTCATGTAAAAGGTGATGGAACCTATCGCTTAACCGCCGCAAGTCCTACGCTCGCCAAGTCGCTCGTGGCTGGAAAATCAAAAAGCGAGGCCACGGCTCTTTTGCGAGCGGTCCCCGGAGTAAATGATGTCAATATAAAAGTTCGCCCGGGTTGGTGGGGGAAAGTACCAAGATTAAAGGATCATGTGGAGATAAAGGTTGAATAAAATTTGACGGAAGGGCGGATTTTTTATAAAGTCATAAAACGGACGTGAGCTAAGGAGACCATCATGACACGCGATGAGAGCTGGAAGTATGCAGAAGCGCGAGAGGCTTTCGGTTTGTGGGTTCGACGGCTTCGGAAGTTGGAGGGGTTGTCTCAAGAGGAATTGGCTACTCGCCTCGATGTCACGCATGAGACCGTCATCAGGATCGAAGGAGGTGACGTGAGGATGGTGTCATGGCCGCTCGTCAAGGTCATGGCCACGCTCTTCCGGTACGATTCGAGTGAGGTGTGGCGGCAGCGTAACCTCGGGGTTCCGCCGGGTCCATCGATCGAAGAACTCCTCGCTCCGTAACCGTTCTTTCTTTTCTTCCTCAAGGCTGACTCCGACTCCGAATCAGGAGTCTTTTTTTGTTTTGTAATATAACATCATCTTTTTTCGACCGTGAAAAGATGATAGATTCTTTACGTTGGATATTGACGGTTCTGGAGCTGGTTCGTAAAAAATTGACACTCTTTTCATTGATCTGTTATCCTACAAATATCCTCCGGCCTCACCAACCGGCGTCGAAAAAAGAAAGAAAATGAAGCGTTCCCCCGTCGCCAAGGCTATGGGGGAGAAGCCGGGTGGAACCGTCTGATCGAAAGATTGGGCCCCAGCGAAACTCCTTAGAGTTTCTTTTTATTTATTTATTCTCCCCCTTCCGAAGGGGGAGCTAGAGGGGGTTGGCGCCCGGGCTCCAACCTCCCCTAACCCCTCCTTCGAAAGGAGGGGAATTAAAACCCTATGTCTGAACACCCCATCGAATTTCGTCGCCATAGCGCGGCGCACGTGATGGCTGCTGCCATCAAACACCTTTTTCCTGAAGCCAAGTTTGGCGTGGGGCCGGTCATCGAAAATGGATTTTATTATGATATTGATATTGGCCGACCGGTCACGCCGGAGGATCTCAAAACCATCGAAAAAGAGATGCGTAAGATCGTCAATCAAAATCCGGCTTTCACGCGCGAGGAGCTGCCGATTGATGATGCGATTAAATTATTTCGTGAGTTGGATCAACCCTACAAACTTGAATTGTTGAATGATCTTAAAACCAAAGGCACGACCAAAGTCAGCACCGAAGAAGCGCAGGATATTGATCCGCAAAATGTCGGGAGTGTCACCCTCTATCGCACCGGCGATTTTGTCGATTTGTGTCGCGGTCCACACGTCACGGAAGCAAAAGAAATTGGTGCGTGGAAACTCGGTAAAATCGCAGGTGCCTACTGGCGCGGAAAAGAAACAAATCCGCAAATGCAGCGCATCTATGGTTTGTGTTTTGAAACGGAAAAGGAACTTGATGAATATCAGGCGATGTTGGTTGAAGCGGAGAAGCGGGATCATCGAAAACTGGGACAGGAGCTGGATCTGTTTTTTATTGATGACAAAATTGGAAAGGGACTTGCGATGTGGTTGCCAAAAGGTGTGGCCGTTCGCGATCAAGTAGAAAAATTAGCCGTTGAGATGGAAGCGAAATATGGATATGAACGAGTGATCACACCCCATATCGCGAAAGAAGAACTGTATCTGACTTCAGGTCACCTTCCTTACTATAAAGACAGCATGTACCCGCCCATGGTGATGGATGATGGAACCTATTACATGAAGTCCATGAATTGTCCTCATCATCACATGATGTATCTGCACAAGCCGCATAGCTATCGGGAACTCCCGATTCGCTTGGCGGAATACGGGACGGTGTATCGCAACGAACTCTCCGGGACACTGGCCGGTCTTTTGCGTGTCCGAGCCATGGCCATGAACGACGCGCATATTTATTGTCGAAAAGATCAGATCAAGGAGGAGTTTAAAAAAGTGATGGAGATGACGTTGCGCTATTTTGAGATCTTTCAGTTAAAAAATTATTGGTTTCGGCTCTCCAAGTGGAGTCCTGCGCATCCTGAAAAATATATTCAGGAACCGGAGCATTGGGAATACACGCAAGGAGTGTTGCGCGATGTGTTGCAAGAAATGGACGTCGAGTTTCGAGAAGCTGATGATGAGGCCGCGTTCTACGGACCAAAAATTGACGTACAATTTAAATCAGCGATCGGGCGTGAGGAAAGTATGTCAACCATTCAGTTGGATTTTTTGGCCAAACAACGTTTTGGGTTGGCGTATACAGATGAGTCGGGTCAAAAAAATGAAGAAGTGTTTGTCATTCATCGCGCACCGCTCTCAACGCATGAACGATTTATGGCCTTTTTGATCGAGCACTACGCCGGTGCATTTCCCTTGTGGCTTGCGCCGGTGCAGATCGCGGTGTTGCCCGTTGCGGATCGTCACATAGAGTTTGCGCGAGTGTTGGCCGATGAGCTGCGAGCGCTGGGCTTGCGCGTTTCGGTTGATGATTCTTCCGAATCGGTCGGCAAAAAAATTCGCGCAGCGGAAAAACAAAAATTTCCTCGCATGCTGGTCGTGGGAGATCGCGAGGCCGATGGGGGAGCGCTCACCGTTCGTGTCCACGGGGAAAAAGATCAGCAGGAAACATCAAAAGAAAAATTTTTCGAGGAAACTCTCGCTTCCATCAAATCACGTCAAGCATGAATAAAAAAACTCTTCACGTGGAGGCACGGGAAGAGTAGCGTGGTCATGGATTGCGGTCTAAAAGACGGAGCAAGGATCTGAAGATCCATCGAGCAAGCGGATGGAGAGCGAGTTCGTCCGGCTCGATTTTGGTGTGGTCTTGACCGTGAGGCGAAGGGGCGGTTGCTGGTGTTGGCACGAGCGCAGGAGGCTCTTTCAGCAGTCTTACCACCCAACAGTTCAACTGAACCTCCCCACGATCCACCTCACAGGATGCGCCCGGTTGCAGTAAGACCCGTTCGTTATCCGCAGCCCCTTCCAGTCTGATCGTCCACCCTGCCATGGCAGCGTGGCGAGGATAGAGAAAAACCTTCCCATCTTCGTCGCGGCTCATCAATCGCACGCTGTCGGGGAGGATGGTTGATCGATCCCCCACAGCGATCCAATCACCTTGTAGCCAGATCGTGGCTTCATGACAAACCACGACCTCCTTGATTTTTCCCCTGCCTCTGTCGTGGAGGATGATTCGGAGAGCGATTTTGCCGTGGCTTGCCACGGCAACTTTTTGTTGTCCGTGTGTGGCCATGGTTTTCTCCCGTGTTTTGTTGTGATGTACCGTGCTGTGACCGTAGCAATTATTTTGTTTGTTGTCAACACCACCCACTTTCTGTCTGATAACAAAAATCCTCCGTAGCGCGTTGGAGGATTTTGTGGTTCGTTTTTTATCCTTTGACGATTTTTTCGAAAATTTTTGGATGATTCATGGCAAGTTCCGCCAAGACTTTTCGATCCAAGAGAATGCCTCTCTTTTTGAGATCCGCCATCAACCGTGAGTAGATAGTGCCATTGAGGCGTGCCGCGGCATTGATGCGCATTTGTTGCAATCCGCGATTATTTCGTTTTTTGAGTTTTCGATCACGATAAGCATTTGCTCCGGCTTTGACCGCGGCGATTTTTGCCAAAGTGATTTTGCTTTTTCGTCCCCACATCATGCCCTTGGTGCGGGCAAGAATATTTTTTCGGCGTTTGATGCGGTGGGTTCCGCGTTTGACTCGGGGCATAGATGGAGATGGAGTAATGAGTAACTCGTAATTAGTAATCAGTAATCAGTAACTAGTAATCAGAAGTTAGTCACTAGTTACGAGTTACTAGTTACCAATTCCTATTTACTTGTGATGTGGCATGAGCGATTTAAGGGTTCTGACGTACGAGGCGTTCACGGTTTGATCGCGACGTTTTTTGCGGGTGATCGTTCCGGAATCGCGACTGTTAAAATGGTCTTGGCCGCCATGTCGCTTGAGCAATTTTCCGCTCTTTGTAACGATCAAGCGTTTGGCGACGGTTTTGTGGGTTTTGAGTTTCATATGATATTAGGCTTTAGGCTCTAGGTATTAGACTCTAGCTAGAGCCTAGCGCCTAAGGTCTGATATTTCATGATTTACGGCCGACGATGGTGGAGACGTTCCCGCCGTTACGCGCGATAGGCTGTTCAACAATGAGGGGATAAGTTTTTTCCAGTTGAGCGAGAAATGCTTGAATACGTTTGGTGGCCAAATCTCCATGCTCTTTTTCCCGACCGCGCAACATCATTTCTATTTTTAGCTTGTCTCCATCAGCCAAAAATTCTACGGCTTGATTCTGTCGGGTGTCAATATCATGCTGGCTCATTTTGACCGACAGCCGAATGCCCTTGACATCGACTTTTTTCGCTCGCGCTTTTTGTACGCGCATTTCTTTTTCTTTTTGATATTTGAATTGTCCAAAATCAATCAGTTTGCATACGGGCGGAACTTCTTTGGGTGAAACTTCCACGAGATCATACCCGCGTTCGCGCGCGGTCGTTAAGGCTTCCGAGGTCGGCATCACGCCAAGAAATTTGTTTTCTTCATCAATGACCCGAACCTCCGGAACGAGGATCGCTTCATTGGCTCGATACACGGGTCCCTGTTCTCTTTTTTGATAGCCGCCGCGGCGGCGATGGTGGATACGCATGAGATCAGCTTCTTAGGCGTCAGCTTTTTAGCTTCTTAGATTTGAACTAACAAGCTAAGAAGCTAAAGGCTAAGAAGCTTATTTTACTATGGAGATGGGGGGTATCGCACCCCCGTCCGAGCGAAACTCAACCCGCATTCATTCACAAGCTTAGACCGCTCAATCCGCCTTTCGGCGGAATCTTACGCCACCTTCAGGGAACGGACGAGGCATGGAAGCGCCAGTTCTCGTGGCCTGTCATCTCGCAATCGAGAACGGATGCGAGATCAAGCCTCAATGTATGACGATCGATCCTCTTCGTTGAGACGCCAAAGAGGGGATCGGTCCGGCAACAATCGCGTTTAAGCGAGGGCCGGAGCAAAGGTCGGAACTTGCATCACCGAAGCGATGAAGTTCTTCACTTTTGAAATGACGTTGGCAGTTGTCATTGTGTCGGTGAGATTTACGAGGTGACCAACGCCCTCGGCTTGCATGATGGTGAAAGGTTCGTCGTCGATGCTGATTCATCCCCACTGGGTAGAAGTTGGAATTTAGAATTTGGAATTTAGATCAAGCTTCCAGCTTCTAGCTTCCGACCTCTCTTTTTAATTGGCGCTCAATATCTCTTTTTTTGAGTTGTTCCCGTTTATCGTGGACTTTTCTTCCGCGACAGAGGGCAAAAGACACCTTGATGCGTCGGCCAACAGGATAGAACGTAAGAGGCACAAGTGTCAAGCCTTTTTGTTGTGTTTGACCGGCAAGCGCATGCAGTTCTTTCTTATGAACCAAGACCTTGCGTCGTCGGTTGGGATCATAGCCGTCGCGCTGTCCTTGTTTGCTGTAAGCTCGAACATGCGCCCCAACGAGCCATAACTCCCCTTGAAAAATTTGCACATAAGCTCCATCAAGCTTGGCGCCACCCTCTCGAACGCTTTTTGCTTCCGCGCCGGTCAACGCTAACCCTCCCTCAAACTTTTTGAGGATTTCATATTGGTGATGAGCTTTACGATTTTCGGCGTAGGGTTTCATGCGTGGGTTATTACAACATAAAAGGCGGTCATTATACAGATGCTTTTCCACACGGAGCGATTATGGTATTCTCTCGTTATGCCCCCTCTCCCTCCTCGCATCATTTCCATTTCCACCGGTACGATTGTTAAAACTATTGGGATCTTTGTCGCCCTTGGAGGTTTGTGGTTGATTCGTGACATTGTTTTGTATGTTTTTATCGCCATTTTATTGGCGGGCGTGATTTATCCGTTTGCCCGTTGGGCTGCGGCTCATCATTTTCCAAAAGGGTTGGCCGTGCTCATTTTTTATCTTTTATTTTTCGGTCTTATTGGTCTTATTCTCACGCTCCTGATTCCGATTATCGTGACCGAGTCAAAAAATTTGGTGAGTACGTTCGGAGGATCAGCCTCTTGGATCAACGACGCGTCGAACGTTTTAAAAGAATTTTCCGATAGACATGGTTTTAGCCAAAATCTTCGTTCGAGTTTGGATAATTTGAGCGCCACGGCTCCGAAAACGTTAGGCAGTTTATTTGGCATTGTGACCAGCGTGTTTGGCGGCATTGCCGGATTCATCATCGTTCTCGTTCTCTCTTTTTATTTGATCGTGGAAGATGAGGCGGTTCGAAAACTTTTTTTAAATATCGTTCCTCTTCGCTATCACGAATTCGCCGTTCAAGCCGGTTGGAGCATCATCGATAAATTGGGATCGTGGTTACGCGGTCAGTTGGTGTTGGGACTGATCATTGGCACTCTGTATTTCATCGGTTTTTCTCTTATTGGCGTGCCATATGCCCTTTTGCTTGCGATCTTGGGAGGATTGTTGGAATTTATTCCTTATGTGGGGCCGTTTATTGCCGCCGTACCGGCCATTTATTTGGCGCTTTCCGATTCGCCGCTTAAAGCCGTTGTGGTTTTGATTTTGATTGTGATTATTCAGCAGCTCGAGAATAATGTGATTGTCCCAAAAGTGATGCAAAAAGTCGTCGGCTTAAATCCCATTGTGAGCATCGTGGCTTTTATGATCGGCGCCAAGCTGTTCGGCGTTGTTGGAGCCATTTTTGCTATTCCCGTGGCCACGGCCATTTCCGTGGCTTGGTCAGAGGGGATGCGTTTTCGCCGAGAACATGGGGGGGTATGACTTTGTTGTTTCTTCGCATCATTCCGGCCATTACGGCTTTTTTTTCTTTCCTCGCGGCGCTGTGGCAATGGGTTCATCCATTAAATTATCCTTGGCCATTGGTTTGGTTTGGCGTATGGGTCGTGTTTGCCTCATTTATTTTAGTTTGGCGCCACCTTTCTTGGCGTGATGCGTTGGATAAACTCATTCCGTTTTTTATCACCCTCTTGTCTTTAGGATTGGGGTTTCTCGTAGTCGGTTCTTTTTTCGGCCGTCTTGTTTTGACCGCCCTGTTTATCGGCATTCCTTATTTTATTCTTGAATTATTATTTTTGTTGATTCATGCGCCGGCCCGTTATCCCGTCAACGGACTTTCTCGTTTTAATATCGCTCTGGTTCCGGTGGCAACTCTTTTTTTCGCCGCATCTCTGAATGGATTGAATGTGGGTTTGCGTCTTCCTTGGTGGATCATCACCGGCGCTTTTTGTATTTTTGGCGCGGCGCTTTTTTTCTTTACCGCTCATCCGACCGCCTCACGCGTTCACCGTCTTCGTTGGAGCGCGCTTGGAGGGCTCGTGGGCGCGCATATCGGAATTCTTGAATGGGTTTTGCCTTTAAGTATGTTTGCGCAAGGGGCTTTGGCGGCCTTTCTGCTATTCGTACCTCTGCGTTTTCGTCGATATCTCTACCAACCGCAACCCGCTCGTCGCGTCGCTTGGAGTGAATCCGTGTTGGCATCGGTGTGTTTTTTGGTTATTCTGATCAGTGCGCGTTGGATATAAGAGGGTGATGAAAAAGGCGATCTACTCGCGCTTCACTCGGAAAAATCCTCAACGTATGCCGCATACGTCTCCGGTTTCTCCTCGCTCCAGCGCTTCGTATCTCATCCTTTTTAATCACCCTATAACCTATTTATGCGATTTGCGGGAATGATTTTTGGCCTTCTTCTGATCGGCATTGGAGGAGGGGTTTTGGGCGCGTCGCTTATGACGCGATGGATGTTTTTGCCGCGACTTGATCAAATGTCTCTCAAAGTGGATCGATTTGTTTCCGGAGCCAAGGAGAGTCCGGCGACAAAAATCATACCGGTTGAGCGGCGACCCATCACTCCCTCGTATCCTTCCGCATTTCTTTCTCGCCGTTTGTCACCGGTTGCGTTGCTCTGGAATCGCGGTGGAGTCGGTGGGTCTATCACCGCCGAGGAAATCGTGGGGACTGATCGGGAAAGGGGCTTCGCGTTTGCGGTGAGTTCCGATGGTTGGTTCGTGACCCCGTCGGGAGTTTTTAAGGGTATGCGTGTAAAAGATATTGGCGTGATGTGGAATGGTCGAGCCTTTCCCGTTATTCAAGCGGTGCGTGACAGCGCCACGGACGTGACTTTTTTTAAGATTGACGCGCGTGAGTTGCCTGTCGCAACATTCGTTCATGCGCAAGATGTTGTTTCCGGTATGGCGGTGTGGCTTGAGCCGAGATCAAAATATTTGTATCCGGAGGTGATCGTGAGCGTTGAAGGCGGCCGTCGAACTCAAGCAAGGCCAAGCGAACGGGCGACGCGGCGGTTCATCATCTCCGGATCTTCGAATCAACGGTTCGGAGGAGGGGCGGCATGGGACGGCGATGGCCGTTTGGTGGGTCTCTTGGTGACAAAATCAGGAGAAGGGTGGAGCGTTTTGCCGGGGAGCAATCTTTCAGGGGCGTTGTCTTCTTTACTCTCGACGCAACGAATCAGACACGCGTCTTTGGGAGTTCAAATAGCGGATGCGTCCCGTGTCGCTTCCGTTGATGCTTCCGGCCCTGCGGCGAACATTCTCCATGAGGGCGACGTGATCGAACGGATCGAACGTGATACCCTAGACGGGACGGCGGACGTGGGAGAATATTTATTGGATTATTCACCGGGAGCAAACGTAACGGTGTATGGTCAACGAAAGGGTAAATCCTTTCAAGCGACCGTCACCCTGGGTTCGGTCATGACCAGTGAACCATTAAAATAATTTTCTTCTATTTCTTATTCTCCATTCTCCATTCTTTTTTCTTATCTCTTATCTCTTATCTCTTATCTCTATTATCCATTATCTCGCTTCCTCCCTATGTCCAGATCATCTCTCTCTATCGGTTTCCTGATTCGTTCATGGCGTTTTGTGATCGGCATGGCGGTAGCCGGCGCGTTGCTCGTGCTGCTATTCTCTTTGGCTTCGCCGCTGCAATATTCTTCCACGGTGCGAGTCTTCATCACTCAATTAAACGCGACCGGACTCGATCCGTACACGGCGCTCAAGTCCACCGAACGCATAGCGAGCAGTCTGTCGGAACTTGTCTATACAACGACGTTTTATGCCAACACGCTCAATCAAGCTCAAGGATTTGATGCGGCCTATTTTTCCTCTGACGATTCTCTGCGTCGTCGAGCTTGGAGACGCACCATCGTCACATCGGTCACTCCGGGCACGGGAATCATGACGGTAACGGCGTACCATCCCAATCCGGAACAGGCTCGCATTATCGTTGACGCGGCCGCTCGCGAGCTGGCGTTGGAAGCCCCAAATTATTTTGGGTCAAATGTCCGCGTGCAGGTCATTGACGCGCCGCTCAATTCGCGTTGGTTTGTGAAACCGGATTTTGTTTTGAATGGTTTGTTCGGTTTATTGGTCGGATTTCTTTTTGGGGTCATCTGGCTTCTGTTGCGAGGATCGGAACGAGAAGAATAGGGCGAGGTTGTTAGGACAGCACCTGCCATAGTCCAAAATTTTGGCTAAAATAGCCAATTTTTTGATATTTCGCTAAGGTCAAGCGGTGCCGGCAAAGGGCCGGCAAAGGGCTCTTGACAAAAATCGATCTTTATGATACTTTAGTTCGTTCATTACATAGGCGTATGGTGTTTGTGGATGTTATATAAAAGATGGGATTTAAAGCCGTTCCGCCTGGGTTTGGGGGATTCCTCCTCTTCTCAAGCCAAAACGGGACGGCTTTAGATCCGGTCTGGGTAACCAGAATTGGATTGGACATTACATTTTGAATCGATGAAAGAAGAAAAGAAAAAATCCGGACACGGTGTCCGGTGAATCATTTTCGAAGTTCAACTGGCCCCGCAAGAGGGGCTCCAAATGGAGGTTCCCATGCGGAACATTTACCGGCTCATCTTCGCCTTCATGTTCTTCACGATCAGCCTGCCGGCCGCGGCGCAGTCGTCGCCGGACGGTTCGACGAGCGACAACCGAACGAGCTGTGAGAAAGTCCACGACCGTCAGCTCACAGAGCTGCTTCGGCAGCACGCCTCTCTCGGAGAGAAGGAGTACGGGATCCGGCTCGCACAGTTGATAGAGGAGCGCAAGCAGTGCCTCGTCAATTACTGCGTGCCGCCCCCGCCGCTGCCCGTTCGTCCCGTTTCGCCGGTCGTCGCCGATTCCGGTTGCACCGACAAGTGTGGTGAATCGTATGGCCAGCTGCGGCAAAAGATCGCCGATCTGCAGAAGGCCTACAGGAATCTCAAGATGGTGCCTCCGGCGGAGTTCGATCGGCTTCAGCGTGAGTTCATCGCGCTGAAGGAAAAGGTCGAGAAGAGTAGCACTTCGTCGATCACGAGTTCGGCCAACTTCGAAACGACCGGGCTCACGGCAGGAGACTACGCGAAGCTCACTGGCATCAAGAACGGACTCGACCAGTTGCTCGCTGAGCTCGACGGCATTCGCACTCGCCTCGCGGCGCTCGAACAGAGCGGCACCAATGGAAGCGGTCCCAAGGGTGACAAGGGTGAGCAGGGCGAAGTCGGTCCGATCGGTCCCGTAGGTCCGGAGGGTCCCATGGGTCCTCCGGGGCGCGATGCCGTGGCCACGAGTTCGAGTTCGACTTCGGACTCCGGCAGGGAGTTGCTCATGGGCTTCGGCTTGGGAGTCAACCTCGATTTCCGCGGTTTGAAGTTCGAAGGTACCTCGTACGTCGCATCCTTCGTTCTCGGAGGAACCGTGTTGGATGGTCAGGTTCCTCTGCGGGTGTTCGGCCGTGTCGGCTTCGGGGTCAGCGACAAGGGTCTGCTGAATCTGGAGCTCGGTCCGGAGTTCCTGATTTCATTCGAGGAAGTTGCTCCGAAGATGGCCTGGCTCGAGGTTGGTGTCGAGGGGAAGTTCTCACTCGATGTCCGTCCGGACTTCAAGTCCGATCGTTGTCCCACGGCCACGGCCTGGGCCATCGGTGGAGGGCCGATCATCAAAGCCAGCATGGGCAAGGGTTTCTCCGTGCAAGCTTCGGCGGACTTCCTGTATCTGTCCTGGGCTCGCTGCGGCGAAACCCCGGGTCAGATCCCCAGGAAGGACAGCATGGCGGAGATGGTGATCACGATCCGACCGATCAACTTCAAGTGGTAGCTCGTTCGCCACTCCTCACTTCGTTCTTCGATTCGACTACTCGACGGCAGGGTTATGCGCAAGCAAAACCCTCCGTCTTTTCCCGAGCTGACCTTCATCACAAGATCAATTCAGGAAAGCCCCCAACTTATTTGGAGGCCTCATGTAGCTTAGACAATTTGATCAGTAAGAAAAGCAATCTGTGTTCCATGTGGCGCGGGATGGTCCCGTGGCTACATCTTCGTCCGGTAAAAGTGCCGGGCGAGGGAGCCCGGACCATCTCCCACTAAGGAGGAGACCATGAAGAAGCTCATCACCACTCTCGGCATCGCGTTCCTGCTCGGCACCACCCTCACCGGCTGCAACATCGACAAGGGCGAGATCGGCGTCAACTGCAACGTCTCGGACGACTGCAAGAGCGGCTTCTGCAAGAACAACTCGTGCGCTCCTCCGGACTTCTGCGCCCAGAATGGGCAGAAGGACGGCAACGAGACGGCCATCGACTGCGGCGGCATCTTCTGCGTCCAGTGCGGCGCGGGCCTGTCCTGCCTCCACGGCAGCGACTGCCTGTCCGGCACGTGTCTCAACAACACGTGCACCAACCCGCTGGACGCCGGCACCACCACCTCGCTCGACGGTTCGACCGCCAGCGACGGCGGTGTCTCGATGGTCGATTCCAGCACCGCGCCTTCGCCGGATCTCGTCGTTTCGACCATGCCGGATCTCCTCTCGATGGTCGACAGCACCCCGGCGGCTTCGCCCGACCTGATCCCGCCGTGTGGCATGACCCTCTGCGCCAGCAAGTGCATCGACACGTCCTCGGACTCGTCGAACTGCGGTGGGTGCGGCAAGGCCTGCGGCGGCGGCCAGACCTGTTCGAACGGCGCGTGTTCCTGCTTCGTCGGGGAGCTCTTCTGCCTCGGCAAGTGCACCAACACCCTGTCCGACGCGAACAACTGCGGCGGGTGCGCCAAGCGCTGTCAGCCGGGTGAAGTCTGCTCGGCGGGCATGTGCGAGGTGCAGTGCGGGAAGCCGTCGATCATCTGCAACGGGAACGCGTGCGTGGACGTCGTTCACGACCCGCGCCACTGCGGCGGATGCAACGCGGCCTGCTCGAGCTCCAACATGGCCTCGGTAACCTGTCAGACGTTCTGCAACGGGAGCTGCAAGGAGGGCTTCTCGGACTGCGACGGCGACAAGCTTGGCAACGGGTGCGAGGTCAACCTGACCAACGACCCGAAGCACTGCGGCGACTGCGCCACGGTGTGCCCGATCCGCCAGAACAGCACCCCCGCCTGCGGGAAAGGCCTGTGCTCGGTCACCTGTTTCCAGAACTTCGGTGACTGTGACTGGGACGAGACCACCGGCTGTGAAACCGACGTCCTCACCGACAAGTACAACTGTGGGGCGTGCAACAACTGGTGCTTCAACGGGTTCACGTGCGAGAACGGCAAGTGTGTCGTGTCGTGTCCGCAGGGTCAGACCCGCTGCAACGGAAGCTGCTTCGACACCCAAACGAACGCCTCGAACTGTGGGGCGTGCGGCAACGTCTGCCCGCAGGGTCAGACGTGCACGGCCGGTCAGTGCATGGCGCCACCCCCTCCGCAGACGCTGTACATCGAAGCGGAGGCGGTGGATCAGGTGGCGTGTGGCAACCAGCTCATCGTGGTCGCCTTCGGGCCCAACGGGGAAAAGCGTTCGCTCCCCGGTCAGCCGCTTTCGATCGTGATCGACAACACCTGGGGCGGGTTCCTGTACTACTCCACCGTCTGCAACGGTGCCTACGCGAACTGGAACCAGATGGCGGACAGGACGCCGGTCGTCACGCGTTTCAAGAGCGTGAAGCTGCGGGGGAAGGAGTTCGTCAACTCCTCGACCGTCTGTCCGGATGTCGTCAGCGGGGGCAAGAAGCCCACGGTGATGATGGACGGATCCCCGCCCTGCTAAAGCCCCTCCTCGCCTTCGTACCTTCGCTTCAACCGCGCCTCGCCATGGCTCACAACCATGACGAGGCGTTTTTTTGTGCCTACGAAATTACGAATTTATACGAAAATACGAATAATTTGTTTAGTTTAAGCTAAATTTCCTTATTTCCTGTTTTATTGAGACTGAGCGATAGCCCATTGACATAAACCGTCTTTTATGGTATAAATTCTAGTTCCTGAAATGGGAATTAAATCATTTTTTCTTGTAAAATAACGACAAAACTATGTTCAACAAATATCGAACGTCTATTACGCGCGCCGTTTACGGGCTGATTGCCATGGCTCTTTTAAGCGCTCCGGTGATCGCCACTTCCGGTGTGTGGAGTTGGTCTGACCATTCCGCGCTTCTGCCGTATCGCGATGGCGTTGCGGTAAGTATGATTGCGGCGCGTCAAAATGATTGGTTGGTCTCTGATGGAGTCCATGCGTACCATTATGATGGCACGACGGTTATTGATATGACTCGCGCTCTTCGCGATCGCAACATGCCAGCCGTATCCGGAATTTTTTCCGATCATCGTCAGTGGCTCGTGTCTTACCGGCCGCTCGATCAAAAGGATTTTCAATTGTGGTTGACCGACGGTCAAACGTGGACCGATGTTGCCGGAAAATTTCCGACTCCTGACGGAGGCATCGACGCCGTGGGAAATGATGGTGTGTGGTATGTGCGTACGTATCACAAGGCAACAGCCTCGGAACCCGGATCATGGGATCTGTGGCATTGGAACGGAACCTATTCCAATCCTACACACGTCGCCATGCCTTCGACGATTCCTTCCGTTTCGTCCGGATGCTTTGCGTATCTTGACGGTTCCAAATTGTGCACGGGCGTAAATATGCCGGTGTATCTGAACGGCGCTTGGTATTTTATCGGTGGTTCGAGCGAGGCGCGCGGCGCAAATGGCACGATCACACAAACGGCAAAAGCTTCTTTGTGGAAAATGGATGGTGGAACTTTTACGGCTGTTTCGCAAATGCCAAAGGTAAAATTTATCAGCGGTGTGTGGACGAGTCCAAGCGGCGTGCTTGTTGCCACAAGCGATGCCGTAAGCAATCCGTTTGCCGCCGATCATTTGTGGTTGTTTGATGGGGCGAATTGGCGTGATCTTTCCGTTTCCGCTTTGCAGATGGGTTTACTGTCTGTTGATGCGCGCGAACTTCGCGCCGCGTGGAACGGTCGTTCGTGGATGATCTTGGCCGGAAAAAAGCAGGTGCGTTTTGACGGAGTTCGCATGACGAGCATGGGGAATACGCGCGACGCTTTTCAAGTGATTTCCTCGGATGGCGCCGGTCGCTTTGTCTTGGGTGGAGCTTTGTCTGATCAAGATCATGAATCTGCCATCAAACCGCTCATGGCGCAGCTCGCGCTCGTGAACGAAGATTTGACGGCTTCGGAGACGGTGGTTCCGCTCGTGAGCGGATCCGTGTCGGAAATTTTGTCTTCCGTGTACGGTCCGACCGTGACGATCTCAACGGATCCGGCTGATGCCCGTATCGGTAATGGCCGCCGTTTGACGTTGCGAGCCGTGGCCGATGATGCGGATGGCGTGGCACGCATTGATGTTTATGTGAATGGCGGACGAGTAAAATCTTGTCCGGGGAATGCTTGCGAATACACCCAAACCTATTGGACCAATGGCGCCACGTCTCGCAAGGTGGAGATGTATGCTCACGCCATTGATAAGCAAGGATACGCGAACGAAAGTCAAAAAATTAATCTTTTGGTGGATGTGAATTCAGGAGCGAGTGGCGCTCTCGTCGGCACGACCGGTGCCGAACCGATTCTTCCGGATCGTGTGCCAGCCGGTCAAGTTTGGAATAACGACCGTCTCTCCGGTATTCGTTGGGCGACATGGACCGAACCGAATCAAACCTTGCTCGCGACCGGAGGCAAAATGGTCTACGCCGTGGCAGCCAATGATGCGGATGGATTGTCCAAAATTGATGTGTGGGTCAACGGCACGGTGGCACGCACCTGTTTGCTTGGCGGTTCCAAAGCAACAAATTTATGCGCCGTGATCTTGGTTGGCAGCGACTATCCGTATGGAACCGAAGTGTTCATGAACGCGAACGTGCAAGATGCCAAAGGCAAGAATGCCTGGACCGCCGGAACACGCGTGCGTCGCGACACTTCTGCCGTCAGCATCGCGAGCGCTTCTTCTCCGGAACAAGCTTTTGTGACCCCCGTTGGTCCGGTTTTCCGCTCCACCGTTACGGTTGATCCGAACGTTTCAGAAATTGTTCGCGGCGGGATCGTAAAAGTTCACAGTCAATCTCAAAATAATATATTGGGTCTGGCTCGCGTTGAGTTGTACCTGAACGGTTCCGTGTTGAGTGCGTGTACGTTTGGGGCGGTCGTTGATACGGCCATCTGTAATGCGACGATTGATACTTCCACCTATGTACAAGGATCCACCCTCACCATTATGGCCCGCGCCATTGATGGAGCCGGTCACGAAATATGGAGCAACGTGAAGTCCGTTACGGTTCGCACGTCCACATCCGTCGTTGCCGCTTCGGCGAGCAACGGGATGAGCGTCTGGTCGTGGCTCGCACCTCAAGTGGCGGAATTGTCCGAAGGACAAACCGCGGATTATAGCGTGGGCAGTTGGTCGCCAAAAGGGATTGTCAAAATCGAAATGTTGGTGGATGGAGTTGTGCGACGCACCTGTTTGCCGACGACCCTCACCGGCAATAAGGAGTGTACCTACACCATCCTGACCTATGATTACAGTCAGGGTCACATGGCATCCGTGAACGCGCGTATTACGGACGCTTCCGGTCAAGTGATGTGGTCGGAACCACGCTTCATCACCATCAAACGTTCTTGGGAACCCATCAATCAGCCGGGGCCATACGTGAGCGTGACCAACGATCATCCAAACGGATATGCCTATGGCGACAAAATACAACTGGTAGGCCACGGATGGTCACCGGTTGGCGTTGATCGCTTGGACATCTTCGTGAACGGATCAAAAGTCGCGAGCTGTGCGTCTGATGCGTGCAGTTATACGAGTGCCGCTTATTTTAAATCTTCCTTCGAATACGCGGTTCGTCTCGTGGACGCCCACGGACAAGAAGTATGGACGGCGACGCTCGGAGTCAATAAAAAGTAACAAAAATAAAAATAACCCCCGCCATTTGGCGGGGGTTTGGTTTTAGGCTCTTGACGAAGAGGGTCAGGTTCGGTACCCTCCATCTACTTCTCATTAAGCTCATCGGTCTGTGGATTTTTACCTTCAGCGATGAGGCTGCTCCCTCGTTTTAGGGGGCGGTTTATCAGGGGTCTTTGTTATGACAAACGATACGGTTAAGGAACGGGTTGGAGGAAACATGTCAGCGCTTTTTACGGATGATACGCAGGTCGCTTTCCCAAAAGTGGGGGACGTGGTGCATGGTACGGTGATCGCGGTCGGGCGAAATGAAGTACGATGCGATATCGGCGGTTTGGCCATCGGACTCGTTCGCGGGCCGGAATTGGATAAAAATATCGATTTGCGAGTTGGGGACGAGGTGGAAGCAACCGTCGTCGAACTCGATAATGAATTTGGAGAATTGGAATTATCGTTAAAGGGTGCCGGTCGCAAGCGTTCTTGGGATAAAATTAAGGAATTGTTGACGAAAGCTACGGTATTGAGCGTCAAAATTTTAGATGCGAACAAGGGGGGGCTCATCACTCGCGTGGAAAATGTCCCGGCCTTTATTCCCGTTTCCCAACTTTCCCCCAACCACTATCCGCGCGTGTCCGGCGGAGAAAAAGCCAAGATTCATGAAAAATTAAAAACATTGGTTGGTGCCACCATGGAGGTAAAGATTTTGGACGTGAGCGAAGAAGAAGAAAAAATCGTTGTGTCAGAGAAAGCCGTGTGGGAAACCAAGCAAGAATCCGTTCTCGCCAAGTATAAAGTCGGGGATCGAGTGGAAGGCGATGTGACGGCCGTGACCGATTTCGGCGCATTCATTCGTTTTGATCAAAATTTGGAAGGACTGGTTCACATTTCGGAAATTGCTTGGCAACGCATTGACCATCCGCACGATGTGCTTAAGGTTGGCGATCATGTTCGAGCGGAAGTGATCAACGTTGAGGGTTCAAAGATTTTTTTGTCCATGAAAAAATTGATTGATGATCCGTGGAAAGGCGTCGCGCAAAAGTATCAGGTGAATCAGTGGGTCAAGGGCCGCGTGCTCAAAATCAATCCTTTTGGTTTGTTTGTTGAGCTTGATCCGGATATTCACGGTTTAGCCCACATCAGCGAATTGGCGGCCAAACCGGTCAAGGATGTTAACGAAATCGCGCACATGGGAGATGAGTTGGAGTTTCGTATTATCAATATCGATCCGGAAAATCATCGTTTGGGACTGTCGTTGCGTAAGGCAAAAGAAGAGGGGACGGGTGAAGAAGGAGCTAGTAACTAGTAACTCGTAACTAGTAATCAGTAACTCACAACTTGCATGAATACTACTGTACGAAATATTGTGCTTGTGATCGCCATGATTTTGCTTGTTGGCGGGGCGTTATCTTTTATCAATTTGGAAGAGCCGAAGAAACTGGATTTGGGTACGTTCGTTTCGCGTGTCCAAGAGGGCAAGGTCAAAGAGATCGTGATTCGCGGCCAAAAATTGGAAGTGGTGATGACGGATAATACAAAAGCGACGGTGGATAAAGAATCAAACGAGTCTTTGTCTGAACTGTTCAAAAATTACGGCATTGATACGGACAAGGCTCGCGGCATTAAGACGGAAGTCAAAGAACCGTCAGGCTTTGGCTATTGGACGAGCGTTATCTTGCCGACGATCATCCCGTTTCTTCTTATTTTTGGACTCATGTTTTTCTTTTTTCGACAGGTGCAGGGACAAAACAATCGCGCCATGTCATTCGGACAATCCACGGCGCGCGAGACGCCAAAAGGCGTAAAAGACAAAATCACTTTCAAAGACGTGGCAGGCGTCAAAGAGGCCAAGAGTGAGCTTTTGGAAGTGGTGGAGTTTTTAAGGAGTCCGGATAAATTTTCCAAATTGGGAGCCAAGATTCCCAAAGGGGTGTTGCTCATGGGATCGCCCGGAACAGGTAAGACGTTGCTCGCGCGAGCCGTGGCCGGAGAGGCGGATGTGCCGTTTTTTCACATCAGCGGTTCGGAATTTGTCGAGATGTTTGTGGGTGTCGGCGCTTCTCGCGTGCGCGATCTTTTTGCCAAAGCTAAAAAGAACGCTCCTTGCATCATGTTTATCGATGAGATCGACGCGGTCGGTCGGCAACGCGGTGCCGGTCTTGGCGGTTCGCATGACGAGCGCGAACAGACGTTGAACCAAATTTTGGTGGAGATGGATGGGTTTGAACCTAATCTCGGCGTGATTGTTATTGCCGCCACTAATCGTCCGGATGTGCTTGATCCGGCGCTGTTGCGTCCGGGTCGTTTTGACCGTCGCGTGATTCTGGATCCGCCGGATATTCGAGATCGCGAAGAAATTTTAACGATTCACGCGATTAACAAACCGCTCGCGAAGGATGTGGATTTGCAGCGTTTGGCGCAAAGAACGCCCGGATTTTCCGGCGCCGACTTGGCCAACTTAATGAACGAGGCGGCGATTTTAGCGGCGCGACGGGATCGAACGGAGGTTTTTATGACAGATCTCATCGAATCCATTGAAAAGGTGATGCTTGGGCCCGAAAGAAAGAGCCACATGATGAATGAGGAGGAGCGAAAGATTACGGCGTATCATGAAGGCGGCCACGCGCTTGTGGCGCATCTTTTGCCTCACGCGGATCCGGTGCAAAAAGTTTCCATCATCAGCCGCGGGCGAGCGGCCGGTTACACTATCAAGTTGCCCACAGAGGATAAGCACATGCGCAATCGGACAGAATACGCGGAAGATTTGGCCGTGATGTTGGGCGGTTACGCGGCGGAAAAAATATTTTTTGGCGATATTACGACCGGCGCGTCGAGCGATATGCAACAGGCCACCAAACTCGTTCAGAATATGGTGACGCAATGGGGGATGTCGGAAAAGTTGGGGCCGCGCGTGTATGGCGAACGGCAAGATATGATTTTCTTGGGTCGCGAAATCACCGAGAGTCGCGATTATTCCGAATCAAAAGCGGAGATCATCGATCAAGAAGTTGACGCGTTGATCAAACAGGCCTTGGAGACGGCGACGCGCATCATCGCTGACCATAAACCGGCCATGGATGCAATGGCAGACTATCTCATAAAAAATGAAACGATCGAGCGTGATGAATTAGCTCAAGTCGTTGGCTTGCCGCCGGCGAATATCAAAAACGTGTTGCCAGAGGTCGAATCCAAGAAAGCGGTTTAAATAATCAGGAGAGAAGTATTTTGCTCCCTGCGTGTTTTTGCGTTATCCTATTCTTAGTCACTTTTCTTCATTCTTTATTCTTCATTCTTCATTCTTCTTTATCTTATGAACTCTTCTTTTTGGCCGGATTGGAAGGAAAACCGATTATTTACGGCTTTGCTCGCGCTTTTGTGCATCGCTTTTATTTTTCTTGTGGGCTTTAAAGCATGGAACGCGTTCGGTGAGCACGATCAGATCGGTCACGCTCCTCGATCGCGAGACACTATTACGATGGACGGGGAGGGCAAGGTAACGGGGAAACCGACGCTTGCGCAAATTGATCTTGGGATGTTTATGGAGGGAAAAGATGTGCCGGAGTTGCAAAATCAGAATAGTCAAAAGGTGAACGCGATCATCGCCGCCATGAAAGGTTTGGGGATTGCCGAGGCCGATCTTCAAACCAGCAACTACACGATCTCTCCAAAGTTTGAGTATAAGGATGGATCGCAAAATGTGGTTGGATATATGATTTCACAGAATTTGAATTTGAAGGTGCGCGATCTTTCCAAATTGAGCGCCGTGTTGGCCAAAGCAGGGCAACTTGGCACGAATCAGGTTAACGGAGTGAGTTTTACGATTGATGATCCGACCGAACTCAAGCAAGAAGCGCGGAAAAAAGCTTTGCAAGACGCGCGCAACAAGGCGCAGGAGTTGGCCGATGCATTGGGGGTCAAGGTTGAACGCGTGGTGACATTTGCCGAATCATCCAATCCCATGATCCAACCATTTCCCTATATGTATAAAGCCGAAGCAACTGGGTTGGGTGGAGGTGGTACGGCACCAGACATTCAACCGGGATCTCTTGATGTGATTTCTCGCGTGTCCGTGACGTTCGAGATTCGGTAGTTTTTTGTCATCCCCGCGAAGGCGGGGATCCAGCTCAAACAAATCAGAAGAACACTTTATTTATTTTGTGCTTTCGCACGCTAGATTCCCGCCTTCGCGGGAATGACAGAGGGGAATGACAGAGGATTTCTATGTTCAACAAAAATAAAATTGTCGCTATTGTCGCTCGAGAAATTCTTGACTCACGTGGGAATCCGACGGTGGCTTGTTGCGTTACCCTCGGTTCGGGTGTTTGCTCGGAAGCGAAGGTTCCTTCGGGTGCTTCCACAGGAACGCATGAAGCGCTGGAGCTGCGCGATGGAGGAAAACGCTATGGAGGGAAAGGTGTTTTGAAAGCGGTTGCTCATGTGAACGATCGCATTGCGCCGCTTCTGAAAGGAATCGATGTTTCGCGGCAACAGGACATCGATCACGTGATGATCGAGCTTGATGGCACGCCGAACAAATCTTCATTGGGAGCAAACGCCATGCTTTCGGTTTCACTGGCTTGCGCGCAGGCAAATGCGCTCGCCCATCGAATGCCTTTATGGAAATCTTTGCGTTCGACATTCCATTTTCCTCGTCAACCTCGGCTCCCCATTGCCACCATGAACGTGCTGAATGGGGGAGCGCACGCGGGTTGGGTCATGGATATTCAAGAGTGTATGATCGTGCCAAAGCAGCGGACGTTTGCCGAGCGGTTACGCGCCGGAGCGGAAACGTTTCAGGCTTTGAAGAAAATTTTGAAAGATAAAGGGTTTGCGGAAACGGTCGGCGATGAGGGCGGGTTCGCGCCGAAATTGCCCAATGCGGAAGCTTCGTTTGATCTGTTGATCACAGCCATCCGCAAAGCCGGATATCGTCCGGGCAAGGACATCAATCTGGCAACGGATGTGGCCGCTTCGGAATTTTACGATCGCAAGGAAAAACTCTATCGCATGAAAGTTGATGGAAAAAATTATACGTCCGACGAGCTTTTGGCGCGTTACCAAATGTGGCAAAAAAAATACCCGTTTGAATCCATCGAGGATCCGTTTGCAGAAGATGATTGGGGGGCGTGGAAAAAGGCGTTGCCGGTTTTGAAAAAGAAATCGGTGATCGTGGGTGATGATTTTTTGGTCACCAACGTCACTCGATTGCAAAGAGCGATCAAAGAGCGCGCCGCGAACGCGATTCTCATCAAACCAAATCAGATTGGCACGCTCACGGAAACGGTCGAGGCGATTGTGATGGCTCACGAGGCCGGCTGGGAAACGTCCATTTCACATCGTTCGGGCGAGACATCAGACACGACCATCGCTGACCTTGCCGTGGCCTGCGGTTCAAAATATATCAAAACCGGATCACTCTCACGATCCGAGCGCGTGGAAAAATATAATCGGTTGCTGGCGATAGAAGGGGAGCTTTAATTTTTCTTCAATTGCTTTCGCAAGCGTTCCGCGTGATTTTGATCGAGTTGCTCAATAATTTTTTTGACCGTTGCCCGATGTTGTTTGGTGATTTTTTTGAGGGACGTTTGAAATTTTTTATAAGCCGCAAGAATTTTCTTTTTGGCCTCGGGGGAAAGGGGAGTGGACATAAAACAGTTAATAATGAATAGTTGATAGTATTGAACTCATAGCGAGTTTCGTCCTTATGTCATTCTGAGCGGCGCGCAGCAGAGCGAAGAATCCTCCTTCCGACGGTCGAAGATCCTTCACTGCGTCAAACTCCGTTCAGGATGACAACAGAGCGAAATTTTGAAAGAAACTCACCATGAGCTTATCATTAAACCATAAAAGCATGCCATCACCAACTTTCTCCATCACCACCTATGGTTGCCAGATGAATAAGAATGATAGCGAGCGGATCGCCGGGCTTTTGTCGTCGCTTGGTTTTGTTTCGACAGAGGATGAGTCGCGAGCCGATCTGATCGTGATCAACACATGCAGCGTGCGTCAATCCGCCGAGAATCGCGTGTATGGCTCGCAAGAAAAATATCTGGAATACAAAAAGGAAAAACCGAATATGATTGTGGCCGTCACAGGGTGCATGCCCGGGCGGGACAAGGCGCGCGAATTCCAAAAACGTTTGCCGGCGACGGATTTGTATTTCCCCACGCCGGACATGGTGCATCTACCAAAATGGATCGCGGAGTTACGTCCTGATTTGGTTAATTCGACCGATCTCGAAAGTGATTATCTCAAAATTCATCCGTTGCGCGCGCCATCGGTTCAAGCGTATGTCACCATTCAAACCGGCTGCAACAAGTTTTGCACCTATTGCGTGGTGCCGTACGCGCGAGGACTTGAACGGAATCGGTCAGTAGCGGATATTTTGCAAGAATGTCGCGAACTCGTGGCGCACGGCATCATCGAAATTACCCTCCTCGGTCAAACCGTCAATTCGTTTCGCACAAGTGATCCGGAAAATTTTTCGTCGGAGAACCCTTTTTGTCATTCCTGCGGAGGCAGGAATCCATCGGATGGATCCCCGGGTCTCGCAGAGCCTCGCCCGAGGATGACAAATGGAGATCACTTCGCCGCTCTTTTGTGGGAACTCAATCAACTCGACGGATTGGAACGGTTGCATTGGACTGCGGCGCATCCGCTTTCGATGAGTGATGAGGTTATTGCCGCGCTCGCCTTACCCAAACAGGTCAACTATCTTCATCTGCCGGTGCAATCGGGGAGTAATGATGTGTTGAGGCGCATGAATCGCAAATACACGCGCGAGCAATATCTAGAAAAAATCGCCAAGATCAAAGCGGCGCGACCGGGTATCGCTCTCGGCACGGATATTATCGTGGGTTTTCCAGGTGAGACGCGTGAGCAGTTTGCGGAAACGCTATCTCTCTATCGAGAGGTGGAATTTGATGTGTCCTACAACGCGCAATATTCTCCTCGATCAGGAACCCTCGGCGTCAAGCTCTATCAAGATGACATTCCAAAAGAAGAAAAACGCGAACGCTGGGATGATTTGCAGGCACTCATGGAGGACATCACTCTCAAGAAAAATCAGGCACTCATAGGTCAGACTGTGTCGGTCTTGGTGGATCGGATCGATCACGGCTTTGCCATCGGCAATTCACGAGAGATGAAGTTGGTGCGGTTTCCTCTTCCGAAAAACCCCCTCGATCCCCCTTATCAGGGGGAAGCCGGATTGGTCGGTCAGATCGTTCATGTCCGGGTGACGGATGCCAAAGCATGGGTCTTGACAGGGGAGCTTGTGGGAAAGAAGATTCCTGTGCTAAACTTTTCTTGATGGTAAAGAGACGTTCCATGAGCATTTCAGCATCCCCGCTGATGGCGGGGATGAGTACAAAACGCGCGCTTCCGCGCGTTTTGTGCATAGTGGGGCCCACCGCTTCTGGCAAAACCGACCTTGGAATCGCGCTCGCCAAACGCTTTAATGGAGAGGTGATCAATGCGGATGCGCGGCAAGTGTATCGCTATTTTGATATTGGCACAGGCAAGCCCGAGACCGGGGAACACCGTGTTCGGGATAAGCACCGTTTATTTATTGTAGAAGACGTCCCGCACCATTTGATGGATTTTTTATCGCCGACCAAAATTTGTACGGTGGCGGAATGGCGCAAAGAAGCTCGGAGATGCTCGAAAGATATTTTGAGTCGCGGTCGTTTACCGATGGTTGTGGGGGGAACGGGGTTATATATTCAAGCGTTGATTGATAACTACAAAATTCCATCCGTGGCTCCGCAAAACGCGTATCGTCGAGCTATGGACACCAAAACATTGGAAGAATTGGTCGCGTTGCTGCATCACGCGGATCCGGAAGCGTCCAAGGTTGTTGATTTACGCAACCGTCGTCGAGTGTTGCGTGCGCTTGAAGTCATTACCTTTACCGGTAAGCCGTTTTCTTTGTTGCGCGCCAAGGCCAAGCCAGTTGTGGATGCCTGTTTGATCGGCATCGCCCGCCCTCGCGAAGAGCTGTACACTCGTATTGAAAACGCGTTGGACAATATGATGCAACGCGGCTGGGTGGAGGAAGTCAAAAAACTTCATCATCGAGGTATTCCTTGGGATGCCCCGGCCATGACTTCCATCGGGTATCGAGAGTTGGCTGCTCATGTGCGCGGAGAAATCTCTCTTGAGGAGGCAACGGAAAAAATCAAGCGTGCGACTCGTCAATATGCCAAACGGCAAGTGACGTGGTTTAAGCGCGATCCACGTATCCATTGGGTGAAGGACGCAAAAGAAGCGGAAGCGATTGTGAAGGAGTGGATGGGATGAAGGGTTTTGCTTGACGATTCAGGTTTCATGATTCACGATTCAGGATCAATATGATCCGAAAAGCCGTGATTCAGGCCGGAGGAGATGGCACGCGTTTACGTCCGGTGACGCTTGAGATTCCCAAACCTCTCGTACCGGTTCAAGGACTGCCGATCTTAACCTGGCAAGCCCGTTGGTTTGCGCGACACGGGGTAGAACATATTCTCGTGATTATTCCCCCTCGATGGCGAGAAGCATTTGAAAAATGGCGCAACGATCTTATTCCTCTCCTTACGAAGGAGAGGTTAGGTGAGGTTTCGATAGAACTATTCGTCGAACCCGAACCTCTCGGCACCATGGGTGCGTTTGTGCATGAACTTTCGAATCAGCTGGGAGATGAACCGATATTTGTGACCAACGGCGATGAACTTAAAGGGTTGGATCTGTCTGTCTTGGAAGCATTTCATAGACGAGAGAGGGTCACATCATCGAACTATGCGACGACCATTGCGCTGATCGAAGTGCCCAATCCTTCCGATTATGGCGTGGCGGAATTGGCGGGCGAACGCATTAAAGCGTTCCATGAAAAACCGGCCAACCCGCCGTCAAATCTTATCAATTCCGGATTATATGTGATCGAACCCGGCATTTTTTCCGAAGTCAGTCGTGAGAAGAAATTTTTAATGTTGGAAAAAGAACTGTTTCCGGACTTGGCATCTGCCGGACGTTTGGGCGGATGCCGGTTAAACGGTCCATGGTTTGATTGCGGAACCATGGAGCGGTGGGAGCGGGCGATTAAGGAGTGGCCGGGGAGAGATTGAAGCGTCCTGCGGACTTTTTTTATCCCTCGACAATCTTTGGGATAGGCGGTATCCTGTGATCCATGGCTTTTCCCTTTTCGCGTTCTCGCCATCCGAGCGAAGCGCCAACTTCTTCCGGCGGTAAAACCCTGGCCCTCGCTTTTGAACTCATCGAAGTGCTGGCCGTGTCGCTCGCGATCATCATTCCGATACGATATTTTCTGGTTCAGCCTTTTTATGTTAAAGGCGCCAGCATGGAGCCAAATTTTTTTGATCACGAGTATCTCGTTATTGACGAAATTTCCTATCGTCTTCGCGAACCAAAGCGAGGGGACATTGTGGTCTTTCGTTATCCGCGCGATCCGAAACAATTTTTCATTAAACGCGTCATAGGATTGCCGAGCGAAACCGTCGAGATCGCCACCGGAAAAGTCAAGGTGTACAATCACACGTTTCCAAACGGCATGCTGTTGGACGAGCGTTCCTATTTGGACCAAGAAGTAACCGGTTCCACGCAAACCATCACGCTCAAACCCGGAGAGTATTATTTGATGGGAGATAACCGAGCATCCAGTTTGGATTCGCGGATTTTTGGACCCGTGGCCAGATCTTCTATCGTTGGCCGTGTCTGGTTGCGCGGATATCCGGTGGATCGATGGAAATTGTTTGAAGCGCCAATGTATTAGACGAACGTAATGCGTAATGAGTAATGCGTAATGCGATCTGAATGGCTCATTACTCATTACGCATTACTCATTACGCATTACGCATTACTCATTACTCATTTTTCTACATCATATGCCCAACACAAAATCAAAATCGTCGGCACCCAAGAGAGCTCCCTACGTGGCGCCACCAAAACTTGCGCCCGTGCTTCCTCCGTTTGTTCCAAAAAAGGGGATGCATCCGATTCAGCTTGTGCGCGGCATGAGAGATCTGTTGCCGACGGATCAGCATTATTGGAAACAACTGGCTGTTCAATCGGAAAAGATCGCCGAGGAGTATGGATATGAGCGAATTGACACCCCGATCGTGGAGGAAACAACCTTGTTTGTTCGCGGAGTCGGGAAAGCCACGGATATCGTCGAAAAAGAATTGTATAGTTGGGAAACGCCGGGAGGTGAATCCATCTCTTTACGTCCGGAAGGAACCGCTTCCGTGGTACGAGCCTATGTTCAGCACGGCATGTTAAATCAACCTCAACCGGTAAAGCTGTGGTACACGGGACCGTTGTTCCGTCACGATCGTCCGCAAGCTGACCGTTTCCGCCAGTTTTTTACCACAGGTTTTGAGTGCATTGGAGACGCCGAACCGGTGATTGACGCCCAACTCATCATCATGGCTTGGAATTTTTTTAAGGCCTTGGGGATTGATGTGACGGTGCGAGTCAATTCTCTCGGCACGCCCGAGTCGCGCATCAATTACAAGAATGCTCTGGTAACGTATTTTCGCAGCAAGAGACATCAGCTTTCGGAAGAGGATAAAAAGCGTCTTCTCAAAAATCCTCTTCGTGTGTTGGATTCAAAAGATCCGGGAATGCAAGAGTTAAAAATGGAAGCTCCACAGATGGTGGATTGGTTGGATGAGGAATCAAAATCGCACTTTATGCGCGTTCTCGAATATCTTGACGAAGTGGGGGTGCCGTATCAACTTGATCCGTATTTGGTGCGCGGGTTGGATTATTATACAAAGACGGTGTTCGAGATTTATGCCACGAGTGATGATCAGGAATTGGCGCAATCCGCGCTCGGAGGAGGCGGACGTTATGATGGGTTGGTAGAGCTTTTAGGTGGACGCCCGACGCCTGCCGCCGGTTTTGGTTTGGGACTGGATCGTATCGTTTCCCGTCTCAAGAAAAAATCGCCGGTGGTTGAGTCCGCTCGTCACATAGACGTATTTTTGGCGCAGTTAGGCGAGATGGGACGGAAAAAAGCTCTGGCTCTTTTTGAGGAATTTCGTGAAGCGGGAATTATGGTGGGAGAGGCGTTTGCCAAGTCTTCCATTAAGAGTCAAATGGAAATCGCCAATCGACGAACCGCCAAGTGGACCATGGTTATCGGACAAAAGGAAGTGTTGGATGGAACCGCCATTTTACGCGACATGGATTCCGGGACTCAAGAAATCGTTGATGTCAAAAAAGCGATTCATGAAGTTAAAAAAAAGCTGGGTTTAGTGTAAACTGAGAGGGTGATTCAAAAAATGTTTCCTTCGCCATTGTGGCAACGCCTAAGTTGGGGGTTGTTTTTACTGCTCGCGGTTGCCGCATTCCTCATCACGATCGGTATTCCGTTGGAAGTGAGTTATTTTATAGGCATTGTGCTCGTTGGCATCGTGGTTTGGCAATTTCCCTATCAGAGTTTTTTTGTGTGGATGGCAACCGCGCCTCTTTTGGGATTTTTAGTTTCTTTTCCGACCGGATCCGTGCAATTCGGCGAGCGAGCTTTTGGCGGATCCATTGACGTGAGTTTGGGAGAGTTGATCGCCGGCGCGTTATTGGCGGTTTGGGCGTTTCGTCTTTTGCTCATGAGTCGCGCACGACCGCAAGGTTGGAAGCCGTGGTTGCCGCTCGCCGGAGCCTACGCGCTCGTGGTTGCCGCTCACGTCCTATCCGTATTTTCGACCATCTCACCTGATCCTATTTTGGGATTAAAATACAGTCTTCGTCCGGTGTTGTTTGTGTATTTAACCTGCGTGTTATTGCCGGTAAATTTTTTACAAACCCGTCGCCGCCTGATGTCCGTGCTGCTTTTGTTTGGGGTTGTGGGCGTTATTTTTTCTTTAGACGGTTTTCGTTCTCTGTTTGTTTCCGGCGCCGTCGAGGGATTTCATCGAGCCAGACCATTGCCCTTGTTAGGCGTTTCGCCTTTGGGCGGAAATCATAATGCGTTGGCCGAACTTTTGTTATTTGCGGCTCCGGCTTTGTTGGCATGGTTTGAGCTTCATCGTTCAAAACGCTCGGAGCCGTGGGTGGTGTTGGCCGTCGGCGGGATGCTCGTTGTCACTTTGCTCACCTTTGCTCGTTCGGCGTGGATTGTGCTTGCCGCGGAATGTGTGTTGCTCGGAACGACCATTTGGAAACCGTGGATTAAACAGCATCTTCGCCTCGTGTCCGTTCTGTTTTGTGCGTTCCTACCTTTTTTGATATTCATGATCGGTCTTTCATTCAGTACGGAAGTAAAAGGATCAACCGAGGCGCGCGCCACGATCACAAGCGTTGCCTGGCATTTGTTTAAGAGCAGTCCTTGGCTCGGCACAGGTGCTGGAAGTTTTGAGGAACGCGTATCGCACATCTATGCCTATACGGTTGAGTTTGGAACGCCGGTAGATTCTCACGGATTGATTCAAAAACTTTTGTCAGAGACCGGCCTCGCCGGATTCGCAGCGTTTATTGTGTTATTCATCATCGTTTTGCGGCATACTCGCTTCACATGGCAACTCCTCAAAAAGAATCGGGAAGAGCGTCGGGCCTACATGTACCTGATCGCCGCGGCCTTAGGCGCGTTTGTGTATCAACTTTTTGATACGACCTATTGGACATCGAGACTCTGGTTGCCCGTAGGAATCTTACTTGTGGCCGGAAAGATTTTTTTACATACACAATCCGAACGCGATCCGGATTTTTTGTCGCCATCGCATGGAGCGTAATTTGATCGCAGCACCCGACCGAATGCACATCATTCTATTCCAACTAAGCTCCGTAACCGAGTCGGCATCCTCCCTGTACATTCGGTTCTGCTTCATTCCTGCTCGGCTAAGTAAAAGTCTATGATAAATTCCAATTTATTGATGTCTGTGATACTCGCGGGAGCTACTCTTCTTGCTGTTCTTGGCGTTGGTTGCAAGCAGTCCGCGCCTCTATCCGAACCATATACTCCATTTCACGACGTTGAAGGCGACAGGCTTGGTTCCGATCGGGTCGGAGACGAATCTTTTGAAATTAAGTCCCCCGACAATACGTGGAGAGCATACCGAATCAAAATAGACGACGATCCTTCGTATGCTTTGATTGTTGAGGGGCCAAATGGTTTAAGAAAAGAGCTGGCACGGACCAGCACCCATTGGCCTGAGTCATTTTCTCCAGATGGCCAGCTCCTCCTCTTCGTGAAGTCGACCCACATCACCGATGCTCGGGCGACGCCCAGCCTCTTTGTCTACGAAATCGCTACCGGCAAAATCAAACAGCTCACCAATACAGATCCCAAGCTGGTTTCGTTGAACAATGACGATTACTACAAACGATTTCTCTATCCTCCGACCACCGGAGTTGAATGGGATGGACGTACTTTCACCTACGTAGATAGAGCCGACGATGGAAAAGACGAGGTCATTAGGATCAACGCAGAAACGGGCGAGATCGTGCGTAGCGGAACCAAACAATAATCTGGCGGTCGGAATGAGGAATGAGGATTTATAGAACTAAAAACCACCCATGAGGGTAGCTTTTAGTGTGGAGCCAAGGGGCATTGAACCCCTCTATCCGAGTGTCAAGCACGGAATCCTCACCATGAGGTGGCCCCCTCGTACTCCACGACGAACAGTATAGTCTATTTTTTATAGAAAAAAAAAGACCGAGATTTTGGTCTCGGACTTTCGGAGTTTCAATGGGTTCCGTGCTTGACAATAAGCAGTATAGCATAAAGATCATTTATGTCAAGAACAACTTTTGTCTTAAAACCCATCTGGCCGTACACTACGCAGCATGGCTAATCCTTTGGTGATTCATGTGTTGTGGAGCTTGGGGCGCGCCGGTGCTGAACGCATGGTGTTTGATTTGGTGCGGACATTGCCTTCTCAAGGGTTTGATACGAGGGTGTTAGCCGCTTTTGGCGGAGATATGGAGGCTGATTTTAAGACCGCGGGCATTCCACTTACCATCGGACCGCATGGAGGTCCAAAGCTGTGGGAGCGGTGGCAGACGGTAAAGTTTTTTGAGCAGCAATTGTTGAAACACAAACCGGCGATTTGGCATACGCATTTGGGGAGCGATGTGTGGGCCGGTCGAGCGGCTTTTCAACAGCATATGCATCCATGGATTCTCACGGCTCACAGCGATGAGTCTCAATTGCCGTGGAGAACTCGCTGGTTACGTCGTCCGATCATGCAGCGGGTAGATCACATCGTGTGCGTCTCAAAAGGGGTGTGTCAATCCATGCGAGACACGTATGAAATTCCCGAACGGTGTCTGTCCGTGATTCACAGCGGCATCGACCTCTCGCGCTTTCCATCACATCCGCGCATTTTGCCTCATGCGGTACCAAGAATTTTATGCGTTGGCAGATTGGTCGCAGGCAAAAATCAAGCAACTCTATTAAAGGCCTTAGCTACGATCCGACATCCGTGGGAATTAAGTTTGATCGGCGAGGGGCCGGAGGAGACGCATCTGCGAGCTTTAGCCGCTTCTCTCCATATAGAATCACGCATTCGATTTGTCGGTTCGGTCGCGGACATCGCTCCTTACTTGGCCGAAGCGGATCTTTTGTGTTTTCCATCCACTTCTGAAGGTCAGGGTTTGGTGTTGCTTGAAGCGGCCGCGAGCGGTATTCCCATCATCGCCAGTCCGTTGCCCGTGTTTAAAGAAATGTTTAGTGAAGAAGAGGTGTTATACGCCTTTGCCAGCTCTTCCAAAACAGCTTGGGTTCATGCGATTGAACAGGCGCTCGACCATTATCCGGCGGCTCTGCAGCGAGCGCATCGCGCTGAACAGATAGTGCGTGAACATTTTTCTCTTGAGCAGATGACCAAAGAGTATGCGGCTTTGTATCGAGGTTTGTTAAATCCGTCCTGATATGCGCATTCTCCACATCAATAAATTTTTTGATCTTCATGGGGGAGCGGAGACGTATCTTCACGGGTTGATTAAAGTTGAGCGCGAGGCGGGGCATGAGGTGCATGTGTTTTCCACGCAAGGCGCGACAAATTTTCCGACGCCGGATGCCAAATATTTTGTTTCGAGATTGGCCATGCACCGGCGCGAGGGACCTTGGCGTGATCTTTGCAAAGCGATCAAATTTCTTTGGAATCGCGAGGCCGAACGGTCATTATCGCGTATGTTAGACGATCTGCGACCGGACATTGTTCATCTTCATAATATCTATCACCATCTTTCTTCTTCGGTGTTAAAGCCGATTCGCGACCGTCATTTGCCATGTGTCATGACGCTGCATGATTACAAGCTCGCTAATCCGGTCTACGGAATGTTTGATCAAAAAGGCGTGTGCGAACATGCTAAGGGCGGTCGATATTTTGAGATCTTCAAACGGCGATGCGCGGCACCTGATTTTTTTGGAAACGCTCTCACGGCTTTTGAAATGTGGATGACCAAACGCCGACAGTCTTATGAAAAAACCGTGCAACTCTTTTTGTGTCCATCCACATTCATGCAACGCACGATGATCGACTGGGGAGAACCTGCCAATCAACTGCGTTATCTTGCAAATCCTACTGATCTTCCGGAAGAACCTGTTCCCGGTGGCGGAGGATATCTCCTGTATGCCGGCCGATTGTCTCTCGAAAAAGGATTGGAGAGTTTTATACGTGCCGCCGCGCAGGTTCCGGAACTGCCGATCAAAATCGCCGGGCGCGGGCCGGAGGATCAGCCGTTGCGATCTCTCTCGCGTTCCTTGCAGGCTTCTCATATTGAATTTCTTGGTTTTCTAAAACCGGAAGAATTGGCCATGATTCGTCGTCGCGCCGAAGCTCTCATTTTGCCGAGTGTCAGTTATGAAAACGCTTCAGGATCATTGCTCGAGGCCATGGCTTCCGGATTGCCGTGTTTAACGACGCGCATCGGCGGCAATCCTGAATTGGTGGAAGATGGAGTCAACGGATTTTTGGTCGCTCCCGGCGATGTGGAAGATTGGGAGCATACCTTGCGGCGATTTTTAGCGCTCCCAGTCGAAGTGCGTCGTGAGATGGGCTTGGCAGGTCGAGAAAAAATCATCGAACATCATCTGTGGTCGCAACATCTGGAAAGATTGATGGAATTTTATCGCGAAGCCGCGGGGCAGGGGAGGATGGGATGAAAAATGCGTAATGAGTAATGAGTAATGAGTAATGAGAATAAACTACCCCGCAGCAAGTTGACGGGGTATCAAATCACTGTCATTGCGAGCGAAGTCATACGAAGCGTGGCAATCTCCCTCGCCTGAGGTGAGCGCATCTCTGGAGCAGATGGCTGCGGAGAGATTGCTTCGTCGTCGCGGACTCCTCCGCGCAATGACAGAGAGATAGACGCTAGCCGGAGCTGCGGGATATTGACCTTAAGAGAGAATAAAAAAACCGGCGGATGCGTGAGAGCATCTGCCGGGATGAGGAACGTGCGTGTTGACGAACCGTGCATCAGATCGAGGTGGCTTTTGGATCAGCCACACGGCTCTTGAGCATGTGCGCGCTCACGAGTCCGAGGCCGAGCGAGACGAGTCCGCCGACGAGGATGAAGGCGAGCTGGCGCAGCGGCGAGGTCTGGAAGAAGTTCGGACCGAGGTTGAGTCGAAGAGCGACGTAGGCCATGACGGCGCCGAGCGGTCCGTCCACGGCCGTGGCGAGCCGCGCATCCGAGTGAACATGGCGCAAGAAGATGCCGATGAAGCGAGGAATCTGTGCCACGCCCCATGCCACGACCGCGATGATCTTGATGGCGGAGACAGCGATGTCCCACGTGAAGCGGCGGACGATGCTGTAGAAGACCAGCGCGTAGAACCAGCCGAACTCTTTCCAGCTCATGGCCATGAATACATCGTTGCTTATGAACGGATCGGTTGTCTTGCCAGTCCGGCACTGCCATGTGTTGCAGAGGGTTGGGCGTAGGCTCATGAGTGACAGGAATATCTGGAGCACAAAGAAGGAGACTAAGAACATGGAGACGAAACAGGTAGGGAATGCCACAATCGGAGAGACGAACAATTCAGGTATGTGGGTTAGGAGCACATACAAGGAGATGGCGCTGACCAAGCTGTGCAGATAAAAGAACGGTCGCGGCTTGGCGAAGAATTGGCACAGGTCGTTACCGATCTCGCGCACGATCATCGGGAACACGATCTTGGCCGCGTGGACCATGCCGCGCCAGGTCTCGCGCAGGTCGTAGGCCACGTAGCCGATGATGGCTCCGCCGAGCGCGCCGAGCAAGAGTCCGGCCAAACCGAGCGAGGGAACCAACACATTGAGGCCAAGCATGGTCAGACAGCCGATCGTGAAGCAGACGCCCACGAGTCGTTGATTTCGGATTTCCATGATCCACCTGTCCTTTCACGGTTCAGTTGTTGAGGTGCGAATGCTGATGAACAAATACTCTATTTTGTTCTATGTGTCAAATAGGCACGGGGCAATGCGTAGGGAAAACGGCGCGCGTGTGTTGGTTTGTGTATCGGTGCTTTTGCGGCACGATTCTCAATCGTCATTGCACAAAACTCCCATCATCTAAAATTAGCTATCGCTTATCATAGATGATGGGAGTTTTTTGGCGTTTATTTGATATTTAGATGAGGTGTGAAATTTTGTGTTTCGTAATTTCGTAGGAACGCGAAGCGTAAAAAAATCCGACCGGTTGTGGTCGGAGAGAGGGTCGTTTTCGAGCAGGTCACTCGAAGACGCAGTAGTGGAGTGTGCCGTGGTGGATCTTGGCCGTGTCCACCGCGTGTGCCGGAACGAAATCTTCGCTTTCTTCCTTCCTCGTGAGTTGTTTTTGCGCTTGTGGAGTGAGGTCAAGCGGCCAGACATCCGCATCTTCGTTCTTAAAGACGCGGAGCATCTCCCGCCGGTCGAGCAGAGCAAGGCACTGCTCCAAGTTTTTTTTACAGATGTCACACCAGAGCTCCGGGAAAGCCTGTCGCAGTTCGTCATGCGTGAGGGGTCCGCGTTCTTGGATGAGCTTGAGGATGGCCGTACACACGAAGCGGACGAGTTTTCGACCCTCAATTCGTCGCATCCGATGTTCCTCGATCGCCAGTCCCGTGATGACACCAACAACCATGAGCAGGATCCAATTTGGGGAAAAAGGCATTTTGCCTACCTCCATGTTGGGATGGTAAAGGGTACTGTTCAATCAGATGGAAATTTTGTCAATAGGGTTTTTGTTGATACCATGACCCATTGACGACTCGTGCATTTTTTGTTACCTTCGTTTGCTTATGCGCTCGCTATGGTTCAGTAGTTTTTTATGCCTCGTGCTTCTCACGAGTTTTTTTCCTTCTGTCGCACGCGCGACCGGTGGGACGCAGCATGCGCCTAAGCTGCTGAATCTTTTTTTAGGTTATCTCATCACCGATGAGGATGTCGAGAATCTCGCCAAATGGGATATGGTTGTTTTGGATATGGATCAGCAGTTTCAGTTTCCGGAAAAGGTTCGTCGGTTAAGGCAGCTCAATCCGAAAACAAAAATTTTAGCGTATGTGAGCGCGAGCGAAATTTCCGACGCGCGTTTTCGTGGAGACCCCGCCTCGCCCGGGTATAAATTGGCCAGCATCCTTCCGGAAAGTTGGTTTATGCATCGGGCGGACGGTCGCCACGCTTTTTGGTGGCCCGGCACGTCCCTCATGAATGCCACTGATTTAGGCTCATCGGCGGACGGACAGCGTTGGAATACTTTTTTGGGGCCATTCATTCAAAACGAACTCATGTCTTCCGGTTTATGGGATGGAGTATTTTTAGATGCCGCGTATGGCGATCTGACAACAACGTTTGGGCCTGATCTTGATCCGGATCAGAATGGGTTGGCAAATGCGTCAAAGCAAACGGATGAGGCGTGGCGCGTCGGTATGACTAAGCTCATCAAAAACGTGCGCACAGCCATTGGACAGGACAAACTCATTATGAATAATTCGAGCGCCGCGTATTCCGGGTTGGTGAACGGGACGTTGTATGAAAATTTTCCGCGTTTTGGTTGGGCCTGGCCGTTTTATGAGCTGCGCTCTTCTCTTGAACGCAACATCTCACCGAAAATTTCTGCTATCAATACCAACACAAACAATCAAGAGCAACCGGGGAATTATCGTTTAATGCGGTATGGACTTTCGAGCGCGCTTGTCGCTGACGCGTATTTTTCTTTTGATGCCGGAGACAGCGGACACCAGCGTACCTGGTGGTATGACGAGTATGACGCGCAAATAGGCAGGCCGCGCGCTCTCCCGCGCGTGGTTCGAGGACCAACGCAGGGGGCGTATCCGGCGGTGTGGTCACGCGCCTACGAGCGCGGCGCTGTTTTTGTGAACAGTACGGCCAAAGCGGAAACGATCGCATTGTCCGGTGAGTTTGAAAAGTTGACCGGCACGCAAGACCCATCGGTCAATGATGGGTCGATTATCAATCGGATCACTCTTCCGCCTCAAGACGGAGCCGTACTTCTTCGTCGAGCGGAAGCAACAACGATTCGTGACGCGCAATATCTGAACGGAACATTCGTGCAAGTCTATGACGGAGAAGGTAAGCGATTGCGTAACGGATTTTTTGCGAGCCGCGACGATGTGCCCGGTGGGGTCAATGTTTTGGTGAGCGATGTGGATCGTGACGGAACGGATGATATTTTATGGTCACAGGATGGACGGGTGAACATTCGATTTGGCAAAGGCGGATCCGTGAGTTTTCGTCCGTATGGCGCTTCGTATCGCGGATTGATCGAAATGGCCGCCGGTCAAACCAATCGCGACGCTTCGTGGGAATTGGTATTGAGTCCGAGCGACGGTTGGCCGTCAAAAATTTTGATAACGAATTTGCGTGGGCAGGTTTTACGTTCGTGGCTCGCGTATCGACCGGAATTTACCGGCGGTTCGATTGTGGCTTTGGGAGATGTCGATGGTGATGGATTACGTGAAGTGGCAACCGGCGCCGGTCGGGGCGGTGGGCCGCATGTGCGTTTTTTTAGAACGGACGGCGCTTTGTGGGGCGGCGGTTTTTTTGCCTTTGATTCCCATGAGCGCGGGGGAGTTACTATTGCCATGGGCGACCTCGATGGCGACGGTCGTCAAGAAATGGTAGCGGGTTCGGGACGAGGTTCCGTCCCTCGCGTACGGGTGTATGATGGGAGGGGAATCTTGAAGTCAGAGTTTACGTTAGGCAACGCTCCGACCCCCATCGGCGTCAAGCCGATCGTGTCTGATATTGATGGCGATGGAAAAGCGGAGATTTTGATTCCCGGCAATCCTTTCTAAAGCTGTAAGCTTATGAAACAAAAATTCAACCTTGCCATGCATGGCGCAACCGTTGCCATGACTCCGGCGCGAGTTCTCACCTCTCATCTTCGTCGTCGCTATAACGAACGGTATCGAGGGCGCTTTCTTCATGCTCCGTGGATCTTTTTATTTGATGTCGTTTTGGTTGGAGTGATCGCTCTTCTCGTCGGTGTCAACCTCTATTTCAGACTCATTCCCGCGCCACGAGCCGGAGTGAGATTGATTTTATCCGCTCAACCGATTTTATCGGCGGCTCCAACGGCTCTTGAAGCAAAAGTGATTTCTCGTGATGAGAAGACTCTTCAAAACTTGAAGCTCTCATGGGAGCTCCCGTTGGGAACGGAAATTCTTTCCGCGAGCCCGCCGCTTTCCGCGGATCGGGAGGTTTTTTTAGGAACGTTGTCACCGGGGGAAACGCAAACCGCGCGTGTGGTGGTTCGTTTGTTTGTCCCACAGGGTTCGGTCCGTTTGGGATTTCGCGTTCAAAACGGGGGAGAGCGGTTTTTTGGTTCGGAAACGCGGCCGGTCGCGGGTTCAGGGTTGCGTTTGGAGCCGTTGCTTCGACCATTCATGCTGAAAGAAGGAGCGGTCCTCCCATTTCTTCTGAAAAATGATACGCCGCAAGTGCTTGAGACCGTTCAGATTCTGTTGGAGGGTGGCGCGACCGTGAACGGAAGATCGGAGATGACGATCGGTCGTTTGGCACCCTTTGAGTCGCGGGTTTTTCTTGTGGATCCGCATCGCGCGCCGGTCATTCGCCTTCAAGCGTTGAGTCACGCGGTGCCGCTCGTGCAACAAACGTTGCCGCTCCAATATTCTTCCGTTCCTTTTCCCGTTGAGATCGGTTCACTCAACGCTTCGACGCCGGGCGGGGAAACTTCGTTTAACGTTCAAGCCGCAACATCCGCTCGCATTTTGGTTTTTCACCCCTCTTTGTCCGAAGCCAAGAACGGAACGCGCCTATTTGAGGCATCCCCGGGAAGACAAAAAATCATTCTTCCGCTCACGGAAGAGTCCGTGCAGACGGCGGCAAGCTGGTTTGTTATGCCTTTTATGGAAAACAGACAAGGTCTGATCTTGGGTCCTGTTCATGAGGCGCCGATCACGACGCCATTCCATTTGACTTCCGGCATGCGTTATTACGCGGCGAGCGGGGATCAGATCGGGATCGGTCCGTTGCCGCCGCGCGTGGGAGAAACCACAAAATACTGGGTGAGTTGGAAGCTCGGAGCGACCACGGCCGATCTTTCGAATTTTATCATGCACGCGACACTGTCACCCGGCGTTACTTTGACCGGTCGAGAGGCTTTGCCGCAAGGAGGCCGGCTGACCTATCAAAACGGAGAAGTGATTTGGCAACTCCCTTTTGTTCCGGCCATGAATGAGGGATTCACCGCCAATTTTGAAATGGCTTTTACTCCCACACGCGGCATGAGGAACACGGTGCCAACATTAGTGGGCGCGGCAACGGCAACAGCCACGGAAAATCGTACACAAACGTTTTTACAAACCGTGACCAATGCCCTTGATACAAATTTGATGGGAGATGAGAGAGCGCGGGGAAAAGGGAAGGTAAGATAGTTCACGGATCAACAAGACATAGCCAAATTGTATGGATTCTATCCAACAAGCGCTTCAGCATCTGGAAAAGCGTTATGGTCCGCAAGGGTGGTGGCCTGGGCTTGTCATGGAGCATGGAACATGGAACATTAAGCATGGGGCCAAACCATCGGAGAGATTTTTGAAAAATAAATCGGCGCAGGCGTTTGAAGTGGCGATCGGGGCGATTCTTACGCAGAACACGAGTTGGTCAAACGTCGAAAAGGCTCTCATCTGTCTTGCGAAGAAAAAATTATTAACGCCTCAAGCAATCATCGCGTCTCGACCGTCCATCCTCGCGTCTTGCATTCGATCATCCGGCTATTTTCGACAAAAAACAAAAAAATTAAAAATTCTTTCGAAGTTCGTCATGAACGAATTGGATGGTGATCTTAGTCAGCTCGTTGATCGATGCTTCACGCTTCATGCTTCACGTTTTAGGCTGTTGTCTCTCTGGGGCATCGGTCCGGAAACCGCAGACACGATTTTATTATATGGACTGAATCAGCCGACGTTTGTTGTTGACGCGTACACGCGACGGTGGCTGACGTTCATCGGTGGGAGGGGCGGGTTCGAAACCCGCCCCTACGAAGAAATAAAAAATATTTTTGAATCTGCCTTGCCACATTCTGTGAAAACCTATCAAGAATCCCATGCCTTGATCGTTAAATGGGGAAAGGAGAGACACCCTTGACCCGAGTACCGGTTTCTTTTAGGGTAGTAGGCGGGTTTCAAACCCGCCTACCCGTTTGACACGGAGGATGACCATGGAGAAGTACTTTGCGGAGCATGCCGCCCATCAAGCACGATGTTGCGCGGAATTCTTCAGGGATCGGTACGGCATTAAGGGTTCGACCAGCCTCGGTCTGGTACTTGGGACCGGTTGGGGAGATGCGTTGACTCTTGATGACGAACGGTCACTTCCGTTGTCCGATATCAACGGCTTCCATGGTTTGGCCGATCTGCCGAGTCATGCTCGGAGACTTGTCTATGGTCTTCATGCTGGCAAACCGGTCATCGCGTTGCGCGGTCGCGTGCACATGAACGAGGCGTTTTCGACACCGCGCGCGCCGCACATGGTGCGCCTGCAGATTGAGATGCTGATAGCTCTCGGGGTGCGTGATCTGGTGCTCACCGCCGCAGTGGGAAGCCTTGACGAACGCATCATGGTCGGTGATGTTGTGATCGTGAACGGGCTCGTGACCTTGTTCGCGCCGCCGCGGCCGCTCCACACAGGTGAGTTCTGTTCACCAGAGGATGTGCTCGATCGGCAGTGGCGCGATGCGGCAGGCAAGGTTGCCGAGACCGTCGGATTGCGCTCCCACGCCGGAGCGCATGCCATGGTGTCTGGACCGGATTTCGAGAGTCGTCGGCATGACAAGAAGCTTCTGGGCATGTGTGGTGCTTCGGTCATTGGCATGAGCATCTTGCCGGAACTCGCGGTGTTCGCCGCCACTTGTTCCGATCCCAAGCGTCGTGCGCTCGCCGTCACCTTCGTCACCAACACGGCAAGTGAACAACACTCGCACGAGGTGCATCAGGCTCGGGCGCGAGAAAGCGGCGCCAAGCTCGGAGCCTTCCTGTCCGGCATCATCAAAGGTGTCGGCACCGAAACCGAAACCGCCAAGCCTTAGCCGTTCCTTCACTCCACTTCGACCTGCGTAATCTGCGCAGGTTTTTTTATTCGCTTCGCTTTCCTACGAAAGTACGAATATCAATCAATGGTCTACGAAAGTACGAATCAGCACGAATATACGAATGTATGAATCAAATCAGATATTCGTAATTTCGTATGATCCATTCGTACTTTCGTAGGCCATCAAAATAGTTGCGTCTCACGAGTTTTCGGGGCACACTCGAAGCCATGGAAAATTTGTTGGATACATTGAATGAAGCGCAGCTTCAGGCGGTGACTCATCGTGACGGGCCGCTTTTGATTGTGGCTGGGGCAGGGACGGGGAAAACGACGGTGTTGACGCGACGGTATGTGCATTTGTTGTCAACGGCTCCAACCCCCGCTAACTCCCCCTTCGAAAGGGGGAGAATCAAAACGGAAAATTTACTCGCGCTTACGTTCACCGATAAAGCGGCGGGGGAGATGGAGGATCGGATTTTGCAACTGTTGCCGACCGGCACCTACGATTTTTGGATTTCGACATTTCACGGATTTTGTCAGCGTGTACTCGAGGCGCATGGACTCGAGATAGGACTTCCCAATCAATTTCGTTTGCTCACGCCAACCGACGCGTGGCTCTTACTCAAGCGTCATCTCGATGAATTGCCGCTTGACCATTATCGTCCGCTCGGCAATCCCGTTAAATTTTTGCGAGCGTTGATTCAGCACATTTTGCGAGCGAAAGATGAAGGCATCACGCCGGAGCGCTATTTGTCATTTTTACAAAATTTGACGCTGGATGGTGACAGTGAAATTATCATCGGCGAGAAAAAACGTTTGCAGGAACTCGTGGATTTGTATTTTGCGTATCGTCGCATCTTGCTCGAAGAAGGGTGTTTGGATTTTGGAGATTTGATTTTGGAGACGTTACGGTTGTTTCGCGAGCGACCGGCCGTGCTAGAAAAATATCGGGCGCAATTTCATTTCATTATGGTGGACGAGTTTCAAGACACCAACGGGGCGCAGTATGAATTGTTAAAATTACTGGCCGGCGAGAAGCGGAATTTGACGGTGGTTGGCGACGACGATCAAGCCATTTACAGATTTCGCGGGGCCTCGCTCGCCAACATTTTACAGTTTCGCGATGATTTTCCGGAGGCAAAAGCGATCGCTCTCACAAAAAATTATCGTTCACACAAGGAAATTCTGTCGCACGCCTATCAATTTATCCAAAAAAACGATCCACATCGTTTGGAAGTTCAGCTTAAAGATGCCGGTCTTTCCAAGGCGCTTGAGGCGGTGCGCGGGGAAGGAGGAAGCGTGGAAGTGTTATGGAAACAGAGCGTGGAAGATGAGGCGGACGCCGTTATCGAACGCATCAAGGAATGGAAAAAACAGGAAACGAAGACGAGTTGGAATGATTTTGCCATTCTCGTGCGTTCCAATGACGGGGCCGAGCCGTTTGTGCGCGCTTTGGCCCGTCATGGAATTCCTTTTCAGTTTTTGGCGTTGCGCGGACTCTACTCAAAGCCGGTCGTGTTGGACGTCATCGCGTTTTTGTCTTTGCTTGATGGGTACCACGAATCCTCGTCTGTTTGGCGAGCATTGCATATGGCGTGCTATCCGTTTCCGCAAAAGGATGTGGCGGAATTTTCTCATTTCGCCAATCGCAAAGGGTTGCCGTTGTGGCTTGCCGTAAAGGAGGCGGCGCGTCGGAATCCGGAATTGACCGTGAGCGGCGACGGCGCGCGACTGGCCGAAAAAATGTTGAGTACGGTTGAACTTTTGTCCGAAACGGCGCGCCGCGAACCGCCGTTCAAAGTTTTTCAATGGATGCTGGAAAAAACAGGATACTTGGCGACGGTGCTTCGACTGCCGGAGCGGGAACGTCGGGAGGCGCTTCAGTTCCTTCATGCCTTCGCCGATCGCGTGCAACGGTATGAAACATCCGCGCACGGTCCAAATTTACGGGGATTTTTGGAAGAGTTGCGTCTGGAGATGGAGAGCGGGGAAGAGGGGGCGCTGGAATCGGACCCAGACGCCGGACCGGACATGGTAAAAATTTTCACGGTGCACGCGGCCAAGGGTTTGGAATTTTCACACGTATTTGTCGCTTCACTTGTTGAGCAGCGTTTTCCCACACGCGCCAGAAGCGAGACCATTCCGTTGCCTGATGGATTGGTGCAGGAACGGTTGCCGGAAGGGGATGTGCATTTGGAAGAGGAACGTCGATTATTTTATGTGGCTTTGACTCGCGCAAAAAATACGCTCACCCTCACCGGCGCCAGTTCTTATGGCGGCGCGCGTCAGAAAAAACCGTCGCCTTTTTTTGCGGAAGCGGGTTTTGTTGTACAGGATCTGCCCGCTTCATCCGATGATGAAGCGCGCGCTTTGCGTCCTCCGGAAACGCATCTCGCTCCGGATGAGGTATCGCCGCCCCTCTATCCGCTCAAGCGGCGGTTCAGTTTTACCCAGCTGGCGGCCTTTCGGAAATGCCCTTTGCAATATAAATTTGAACATATTTATCGCATTCCAAAATTCGGTTCCTATCAAAAAAGTTTCGGTCAATCCGTTCACCTCGCCTTGCAGCGGATATCGAATCTGCATCTGATGCGCATGAAATCCGTGCAGGGAGACTTATTCAGCTCACAGCTCACAGCTCACAGCTCACAGCCTACCTCCGGATTTCGCGTTACCGAAGAAGAGGCTATGGAAATTTTTGAAGAGGCGTGGATAGACGAGTGGTATGACTCTCGCGCGCAGCATGATGAGTATCGCGCGAACGGAAAAAAAGCGATCAAACATTTTCTGCAAGCTTGTACGGAATCCGCGCCGGATATGCTCGAGATCGAAAAAGATTTTACGTTGGTGTTGGGTATGCATTCGCTCAAGGGAAAAATCGATCGCATCGACTGTATGCCCGATGATCGCGTGGCCGTGTTTGATTACAAAACCGGACGGGCAAAAGAGAAACTCACGTCCGAGGACAAGGAACAGCTTCATCTCTATCAGATCGCTTTGGAGGAAAAAGGGGTCAAGGTCGGCCGTTTGGCGTATGTGTACGTTTTGGACTGGCAGATGATGGATGTGGAGCCGCTGATCGGGAAAGATCGTGAGGATTTCATGGAAAAAGTGACGGATCGCATGGACGAAATTTTACGTTCCGATTTTACGCCCACGCCGGATCCTTTTGTTTGTCGCTTTTGTGACTTTAAGAACATTTGCGAGTTTAAGAAGATTTGAATAAAGTGTGACTTACATGTCTTTATCTTATACAGAGATGACCCCTTAAATAGATGCATCTTCATTTGAAGGATTTGAATAACAGACAAAAATTGCTATCGCTGGTATACTTCTGATTGAAAGGATTTTCCTGTGCTCACAAGTCCTTTTGACACAGCTATGCCTATCAACAAGGAAAAATATCAGGAGGCCATTCTGTATCTCTGCCAACAGTTGGATGGAGAGATTAAAGGCAAAAAAAAATTAGCGAAACTTCTCTATTTCGCGGATTTTGATTACTACGAAAAAAATGGTCAGCCTATTACTGGCGATATTTATTATGCACTTCCCATGGGTCCATTTCCGACATCACTTGAGAAAGTTATTCATTCCATGGAAAAAAATGGTGAGTTAAAGATTGAGAGCGTTGAGGAATTTGGTGCTGAGTATGCGCCGACTGAGATTTATCATTGCGTAGCCAGACATCCTTCAGTCTCACACCTTTCGAGTGAAGAAAAATTGATGTTGGATCGGATCGCAAAAAAATATGGGGGTTTGACCGGGAAGCAGTTGGAAGAATTAAGCCATCAGGAGGCCCCTTATGTTGCTACGGACATCCAAAAGAAAATCCCTTATGAATTAGCCTACTACCGTGGTACCGAGTTTGTGGAGGTATGATCCAGTTTCTTTACCATCCTAGCCTCGAGAAGGAAATCGGGAAAATGGCAAAGAAGGTTCGAATGATCGAAGAGAGCTTTAAGGCTTTTGAAAAATTGTGTGATCGCCAATTTCATCCAGAAAATCCCAGTCAATGTATCGCTCCAGCGAAACTGCATCGAGTGACGCGAAATACGACATGAACCATGTGGAAGATGGAGCTTGTGCTGGTTAAGTCAGGACTGCGACCGAATCAGTTTCCGCGCTTGTGGTTTGCCGTACAGGGAGCGAAGATTGCTTTTCTTTGCATGAATACCCACATGGATAATTACAATGATGGTAACATGGACCGCTTGGCGCTTGAACGCGTCACGGAAATATTTTGATAAATTTGAAATAATTTTCGGTTATATTTAGTCTGACAAATCACCCATCGACACGTAAAGCTTTTTCTGTTAGCATGGAAGGTATCCTATGACTTCTTTTTCTCGTGGAAAGATCGCAGAGATTTTGAGCGCCGTGCAGAGAAAAAAAATGGCGGAAGCGCCGGAAGGTTCTCGCATTACGGTGCATGCCACGGTGAGTCGTTTTGCGGTTCTCTATGAAAAGATGCGAAACGCCATTGACTATAAAGACGACCACTTGTTGCGTAAGGCGGCGATCGTCCGCATTCTCAAAAGGCATCTTCATTTGGAAACGGACGCGGCTCTCGTGGCCACAAATTTAATTCGTGAATTGATCGCGGCTCGGTATTTGCCAAACGGCGTTTTGGCGGAATCGATGATCGGGGAGGCGGCGCTCGTCATCAAAAAATTTCAGGTCGTTAAAAAGACACGCATCGGATCGGAAAAATTTTACGCCTGGCTTTTGGGTATTGTGGCGGCCGAACTGGAGGAATTGCTCGACGGTCACGCTCAAGAAAAAGCCTTGGTGAATTTTCTTTTTGAGCAACTGGGAGATCGCATCACCTTGCGCGATTTGTCGATGGAGGAGACGGAGCGTCGATGGCAAATTTATGTGGCTTGTCATCGATCTTTGTCAAAAGCGGATGATGAAATGATGTCGTACAAGCTTGTGCGCGCGTATCACACGGCATGGATGCAACCGGGAAATTGGCTGGAAGATCCTCGAGACATGACTCAAGAAATGATTGGGGTGGAAGTCATCGTGCGCGGACAGCTCAAGCACCCATTGGCTCAAAAATTTTTGCACGCGGTAAAGCCCTGGGCGGTGGCACTCGGCATGTTGCGAGACGCGCTCATGGAAAAACCGGATCACGCGGAACATCTCCTTAATCATCCCGAGGAATTGCATGCCACAATCGGTCGCATGGCCGAGCGACGGTATAAGGATTCAAAAGGCAAGTTGCGTCGCGGCACCGTACGCGCCATCATTTATTTGTTTATCACGAAAATTTTGTTAGCCTTGGTGATTGAAGTGCCGTTTGAGCAGTTTTTGTATAAAGAAATCAATCATATTTCGCTCGCCATTAACGTGTTGTTTCCGCCGATATTGATGCTTTTTGTTGGATCCATGATTCGCGTTCCCGGCAAAGAAAACGTGATACGGCTCAAACAAGCGGTGGATGAACTGTTGTCGGTGGAAGGGCCGCCGGGAAAACAGATTCGTCCAGTAAAGTCACGTGCGGGATTCGGGAGTTTTTTGTTGAACATCATCTATACGGCCATGTTCGTGATCACCTTTGGATTGATTTTTATTATTCTGAAGACTTCTCATTTTACTTGGGTGAGCGCGTCCATTTTTATTTTCTTTTTGTGTATCGTGAGTTTTTTTGCTTTTCGTTTGCGTTTGGCCGCTCGAGAATATGTGGTGGTGGATCGGGCGGATCGTTTTCGGACGGCCATTTTGGACTTTTTCTCTTTTCCGATTTTGCGCGCGGGCCAATGGCTCTCTTCCACCATTTCCCACCTCAACATTTTTATTTTCTTTTTTGATTTTATCATTGAAACGCCGTTCAAGATTTTTTTGACGATTTTGGAAGAATGGCTCTCCTTTATTAAGGAGAAAAAAGAGGAGTTGCAATAGCCAGACACGGGTATGAAATTTTTTGCACCAAAATTCGGTCACTTTTTTGCTTCCTGTCGGAAGCAGGCTGGCGCATTAAGGATCTCAGACACTTGGCGCGGCAAAATTTTATACCCGTGTCTGCCCAAGCGGATGAAGGAGAGGGGGAAATGATATGAACATTCGGCATCGCGCGCATATTTTGAAAGGGGCGCTCCTCATTTTGTGGATCGTTTGCGTGGGAGGGCTGTATCTTGTGATCGACGCCACGGGGATTCCCTTGCGCCAAGTTCCCGCTCTTATCCGTCGCGAGGTTTTGGAAGCCGGTTGGTTGGGTCCATTGTTGATCATCGGACTTTATATTGCTTCCACGATCATTTTTTTCTCCAAAGCCGGGTTGGATATTATTTCCGGCGCCGTGTACGGTCCGTTTCTTGGCAGCCTGTTTGTGTTAATCGGCTTAAACGCGGCCGCCGTCGTGAGTTTTTATTTTGGCCGTTACTTCGGTCATCACTTTGTTCAAGAACACGCGAAGGGCTGGATGAAAAAATACGACGAGATTTTGGAACGCGAAGGATTTATCACCGTTCTGGTGATGCGTCTTCTTTTTTTTCCGTTTGATATTGTCAGTTTCGGTTGTGGCATGTCTCGGATGTCGTTTCGGGAGTTTGTGTTAGCCACCTGTTTGGGATCCATGCCAGGAACGATCACTTTTGTTGTACTGGGCGGAGCGATCACCAACCCGCGTACATGGTTATTATTTGCGGTGTTGCTCGCCGCGTCCCTTGGTTTGGCTTTTTTTCTTCGCCGCTCATCTTGGATCCGGCGGCGCGTGAAAACGGGATCGGATCTCTTGGCGGATTAATATGGGCGCTCGTCAAACTCTTCTCGAGACGGCGCACGGGACATTGGAAACTCCTTTTTTCATGCCCATTGCTACGCGCGGTGCGGTCAAGACGCTGTCGAGTTTTGATGTGGAAGAGTTGGGATCACCGATCATCCTCGCGAACGCTTATCATTTATGGTTGAGGCCGGGGCTTGAAGTTTTAAAATCTTTTGGCGGGTTGCATCAATTTATGAACTGGCCCGGCGCGATTTTGACCGATTCGGGCGGGTTTCAGGTTTTCAGTTTGGAGGGCTTGCGAAAACTTTCGGATGAGGGGGTCATGTTTCAGTCGCACATTGATGGAGCTAAAATGTTTTTGACGCCGGAAGCGTGCATGGACATTCAGCGCGTGATTGGCAGCGATATTTGCATGGTGCTGGATGTGTGTTCAAAATTACCGGCGACACAGGAGGAGCTGCTGGAGGCAAGCCGTAGAACCACGGATTGGGCAAGACGATCAAAAAAAAGATTTGATGAAACGCGTGAAGGATCGATCAATCCCCAAGCCAAACTTTTCGGCATTGTGCAAGGAGGAACAAACATCAAATTGCGGGAACAGAGCGCGCGGGAATTGATGGAAATAGGATTTGACGGGTACGCAATCGGCGGTTTATCCGTTGGCGAATCTCATCAAGACGCTTGTCAGATGTTGGACCATTTGGATCCGATTTTGCCGAAAGATAAGCCGCGTTATTTTATGGGCGGCGCGCAACCGCACGAGATCGTGGAATATGTGAAACGCGGGATTGACATGTTTGATTGCGTGCTGCCGACTCGGAATGCGCGCCACGGCCAACTGTATCGTTTTGTTCACGACGATTTATCAAAACCGGATTTTTACGAAACCATTCACATCACAAATGAGAAATGGAAATTTTCAAAAACCCCTCTCCTTACGAAGGAGAGGATGGGCGAGGTCTCTCTTGGCTACCTCCGCCATCTGTTTACCGTGGATGAAATGCTTGGGTATCGGTTAGCGACGATCATCAACGTAAAATTTTATTTGGAGCTTATGCGGAAGATTCGTTTGACGATTCATGATTCATGATTCATGTCATTATGACTCTCGCCGATCAAATTCAAACATTGGCTATCAGCGCCGATCAAGCGATCAAGCAGGCTAAGACTTTGGTTGATATTGAAGCACTTGAGATTCGATTTTTGGGGCGCAAGGGAGAGCTGACGACGATCTTGAAAGGATTGGCTACGGTATCGGTCGAAGACCGACCCAAGCTCGGCGCCATGGCGAATGAAGTAAAAATTTTGACGGAGAAAAAAATTCACGCGGCGAAAGAAAGATTGGGTCGAGAAAATATCGAACAGACGCTCGCCGGTCAAACCGAAGACGTGACTGAACCGGGGATCCGTCCGCCCGAGGGACATCTCCATTTGGTGACGCAGGCGATCGAGGAGATCACGCAGATTTTTGAACGCGTCGGTTTTACGCGCACGCGCTATCCGGAAGTGGAATGGGATTGGTATGCGTTTGAAGCCCTTAACATGCCAAAAGATCATCCGGCGCGCGACGAGTGGGAGACGTTTTTTATGGACGCGCCGGAATCAAAGAAATTTGGCAAGATGATTTTGACGCCGCATGCCACGAGCGGCACGGCCCGAATTTTAGCGGAAAAGAAATTTCCCATTCGCGCCATCAACATCGCTAAAACGTATCGCCGACAAATGGATATCACGCACACGCCCATGTTCCATCAGTTCGACGGTGTGTACGTGGACAAGGGTGTCGGCATCACGCATCTTCTTGGAATTTTGGATTATTTCGTAAAACAATTTTTTGGTCCCACGCGTCAGGTGCGCATTCGACCTTTTCATTTTCGTTTTACAGAGCCGTCATTTGAAATGGATGTGTCGTGCGGCGTGTGCGGAGGGACGGGGATGATCGGAAAAGAAAAATGTCGCACCTGCAAGCGCGGATGGTTGGAGCTTGGTGGATGCGGTCTGCTCCATCCCAACGTGTTGAAAGCCGCAGGCGTGGATTCATCCGTCTATTCCGGAGTCGCGTTCGGATGGGGTGTTGAACGTAATTATATGATGAAGGAGGGGATGAAGTTGGATGATCTGCGCATGATGTATAAAAATGATTTACGTTTCCTTCAGCAGTTTTGAGCTATGAACTTACTCGCTTCCTACAACTGGTTGAAAGAATATGTGGATCTAAAAGGCATTACGCCCGAGGAATTTGCATCGCGGATTTCTTTGTCAGGGCCTGGGATAGAGCGTTTATATCCGCAAGGGGAACATCTGAGACAGATTGTCGTGGGTCGTGTGGTCGAGATCAAGACGCATCCAAACGCAGACAAGCTCAAATTGGCATTGGTGGATGTAGGAGGAAAAACATTGTCCATCGTTTGCGGCGGATCAAATCTTGCGGTTGATCAATGGGTTGCCGTCGCGAAGATCGGGGCCATGGTGCGTTGGCATGGCGAGGGAGAACCGGTCGAATTGAAATCGGCGGAAATTCGTGGGATCAAAAGCGAGGGGATGATCTGCGCGGCAAATGAGATCGGCCTTTTTGATATTTTCCCACATATCGAGCGCGAGATTTTGGATTTGAACAAAGCTTTACCTGAAGCCAAACTGAAGGCGGGTATGCCGCTCGGAGATCTTCTTGGTGTGGCGGATGATGTGGTGATGGATGTGGAGGTCACGACCAACCGTCCGGATGCGATGAGTATCGCAGGGTTGGCGCGCGAGGCGGCCGCGATTTTGAAGAGAAAATTTTTGTGGGCAGGAAGTTTGAATATCCCCCTGATAAGGGGGAGTCAAAGCGAGCGTGTCGGAGCTTTGACGGGGGTTTCCGTTCGCATCGCCGACAAAACCCTCTGTCCGCGTTTCATGGCGGTGCAAATCGACGGCGTCAAAGTTGGACCGTCACCTTGGTGGCTCAAACGTCGCTTAATCTCTTCTGGCGTTAGACCGATCAACAACGTGGTGGATATTACGAACTATGTCATGCTCGAGATTGGTCAACCGATGCACGTGTATGACAGCTTACAGCTTACAGCTTACAGCTCACAGCCAAAACTGGAAGTTAGAATAGCGCGAGTGGGAGAAAAAATGTTGGCGTTGGATGGGAAGGAATATCAACTGGATGACACGATGTTGATCGTTGCCGATGAACGTCAACCGATCGATATCGTGGGAGTGATGGGAGGGGAGGCGACCGGGGTCACCAAGGATACCACCTCGATTTTGTTTGAAGCCGCGACCGTTGATCCTGTATCGATCCGTCGAACCGCGCGAAAGTTGAATCTCTATTCCGGCGCTCAAGCGTTGTTCGAAAAAGGACTTTCGACTGAAGCGCCGCCATTGGCCATCGCGCGTGCCATTGAACTGTGTTTGGAGCTTGCGGGCGGTCAGGTCGCGAGCAAGGTTTTTGATTCTCAAACAAAAAAATATCAGCCAAAGAAATTTTCCATCAAAACCGCGGAAGTGAACGCCCTCATCGGTGTTGAACTTCCTGTCAAAGAAATGTATGACACGCTACAGCGTCTGGGTTTTTCCGAACGAGTTACGAGTTACGAGTTACTGTCACATACTGGCGCGATCACGATATCGAATCCGGTCGCGATCTGGTGGAAGAAATCGCGCGCGTGCACGGGTACGCGAATCTGCCGGCTGTGTTTCCCGTGGGATTGGCCACGCGTGATCGAGATCCTGAATTGGTGTGGGAAGAACGCACGCGTCACGTTGCCAAAGGCGCCGGACTCACCGAGGTGTACACGTATTCTTTTGTTTCAAGTGAATTGTTAGCCAAGGCAGGCTATGAATCAAGAAATATGTTGCGCGTGGCCAATCCGTTGACCGCGGATTTTGCATTCATGCGCACCACGCTTTTGCCATCACTTTTGCAAGTCGTGGCGGAAAATCAAGAACGGTTCCATCAACAAAAGATTTTTGAAGTCGCGCACGTGTACTATCCAAAACAGGTTACAGGTGACAGGTTGCAGCTTACAGAGTTACCGGATGAACAGTTGGAGCTTGGGGCGGCGTTTTTGGGCGATGATCGAGCGTGGCGCGAGGCGAAGGGGTTTGTCGAATATTTGTATCGAGAATTGAGAATAGAGAATGGAGAATCGAGAATTGCGTGGCGGACGTTGATCGATGACGAATTTTGGCATCCGGGGCGCACGGTGCAGGCGTTTTTGGGAGAGCATTTATTGGGGACGGTGGGTGAGGTTCATCCGTTGATTGCGGAGCGTTTCAAAATCGAAGGTCGAATCGCCATGATTGATTTACCGCTTGAAAATATTTTTCGTCTGGCGACCACCGCAAAACGGTACGAACCTTTGCCGCTGTATCCGGAAGCCAAGCGAGATTTGGCGTTCATCGTCGCGCGCGAGTTGGAAGTTCAGACGTTGATGCAAGCCATGAACGCGGTCAGCCCGCTTCTCCATCACGTCGAATGGTTTGATACGTATGCGGGACAAGGAATCCCGGCGGATAAAAAATCCTTCGCGTTTCATCTCACCTTTTTATCACCGGAGCGAACGCTGGAAACGGAAGAGGTGGACAAGGCCATGCAACAGATCAAGAAACAGATGAAAGAAAAATTTGGCGCAGAGGCGCGCACGACGTGAGTTGTACATTCAAAAAATTGACCCAGCCAAGATTAGGGAGTACTCTCTTCAGAGAATCTATGTCCAAAAAGATGAAAGAATTTAAGGTGATTATCCAGCGCGACGAAGACGGATTTTTTATGGCCTCCGTCCCAGGTCTGCCCGGCTGTCATACTCAAGCCAAGACGTTAGAGCAATTGCAAAAGAGACTGCATGAAGCCATCGCTCTCTGTTTAGAAGTAGCGCAAACGGATAGTCAATATAAAAATTTGATTCGAGGTTTTTCCTATGAGCCGACGTTTGTCGGGGTAGAAACGGTTCGGGTATGAGTCCGCGCCTCCCGTCCGTTCGGGCGAGGGATGTCATACGGGTTTTGAAACGTGTAGGTTTTGAGGAGATCAGAACAAGGGGTTCGCATATCTTTTTTAAACATCCGGATGGTCGAACGACGTTGGTGCCCAGACATGGCGGCGAGGATATTGGACGAGGATTGCTACATAGTATTTTGCGAGAGGCAAATATTTCCGCGCAAGATTTTTCAGATATGATATAATGCATTAAATATGTTTTCCCTCTCCTCTCTCGAGCTTCTTTATTTCATTAGTGCCATCGCGATCGGGTTTGTGGCGGTGTTTTTGTGCTGGGCATTGTATGAGATTGCAACGCTCGTCCGTCAAACCAATGAAGTGGTGAGTGACACGCGAGAAAAAGTGGCACGATTTGAGCGAGCGATCATGATGATCGGCGAAAAACTCGGCGCCTCCGCGCAATATCTTGGATTCATCGCCGAAGGAGGAAAACAGTTGCTGTCATATTTGCATAAACGATCAGAGGAGAAAAAAGAAGAAACCGACACACCTAAAAAACACAGAAAGAAACGGGAAGAAGAGGAGTTGTCGGAGATGGGGGGAGGAATGAGCTAAATGTTGACGGATGGCAATTATTTTGATAATGAATGTATCGACGTTGAATTTTCATTCAAAAAAGAAGTTTGTCGAAGCTTTGCTTGAAGCACCTAAAATAAGGCTATAGTTTTTATAGATGCTCATCATTTGTGAACGTTATCATCTTTTCCCGGTCGGAAAAAGATGGCATCATCCGTACTGGTGAGACGGCCCATGCTTGACAACGCGCCCTATTTGTGTTAAGGTGTCATTACTTGAAAGGAGGTGAGCGGATGAAATCGAACACGAACAGGATCACGGTTCCAGAGGTAACTCCGAAGGAGTTGATCGCCCGCGTGGAACAAGAACTCGACCTGGGGTATGTCGAAGCCGCTCTTAGAACTTGGGACTTCATGCGTGGCGAATTAGGTAGGACGTTTGAAGCTCTCACGCTGCATTCCTACGCGCGACGATCGGCACTCCGAGACATCCAATCGGAGTCGATCCGCCTCCACGCCGAAGGCAACACGGCCGCTTGGCTCGTCTGGCTCATCCAGAACAAGGAACGAATCCTCTCGGACAACCAGCAGGCGACGTACTCGACGATTCCACCCTACGAACGGCGCTTTCGTGAGCAGCCTCCGCATTCCAAGGTCTGGTGCGGCCCCGTGCTCTTTCAATCGTCCGGTCGGTGGGGGTTGTGGCTTGTCGATCTCGACCAATCGTCGCCCAAGCCGAGGACGTGGGGTCGGAACGATATTGTCGTGACCTTCCGCAACAGGTAGAGCTTTTCTCTGATGGTAACTGCAGGGCAACCTGTGGTTTTTTTTAGTTGAGGGTTGACAGAAAGAGATTTGTGTTTAAGGATGAAGATAATGGAAGCTAGGGTTGCCAAGAGTTTTGTACGGGGTGGGTCGATGCGGTTTTGATCGGCTCGCCGCAAGTCCTTTTTTCTTCCTCCGCATACCATTGTTTCGTGGCGTGTAGTTCTGCCCCGTCACGCTGGGTGTGGTCTTGCAAGCTCCAGCACGGGGCCCCGAGGCAACTCGGGGCCGCAACTTTCTTTCACGGGTGTGATGTGATGAGACTTTTCGGCGTTCGGTACGGATTCGTACCCCACGCCACGGTCAGGTCGCGTTTACTTCCGTCGAGTCGCGCACGGGGCGGTCGGAGCTCGTCTCCGGCCGCCGTAACTTTCTTCTACACTTCGTGTCCCGAAGTAAGCCAAAGCCCAGTCCGGTTTTGTACTCTAGGGCACGGCTTAGCGCATCACAGAGCGGGGAGATCGCAACTCGATCATCCCCGCTGTATTATTTTATTTTGAGATAAGTTTTAGAATGCCTTGCTTGTATTATCTATAAGCAGTGAAAGTTTATTGATGAGATTAAAAAAACTTTCAAGAATTCTATCATCTATTCACGGTCGGAAGAAGATGATGGAATCGTATTTATTTTTTCATTCACGAGCGAGTTGATATTTTTCTTGCTTTTTTCAGCTCTTGACGAGAAGAAGATTTCATGGTCAGATGATTTTGCTTTTGGCCTTTTCATCATCAACGACAGATAATCGCAGACCAAGTTCTGCGTGGGAGGAATCCATGAGTAAGCTCATTCCGCTTGACCGGCTGCGCCGGGCATTCCCGTTTCCGGAGGTTCGTCCGAATCAAGCGGCTGCGCTCGAGGCGATCGCCGGATCAGACGACGGAGTCCTGCTCGAGATGCCGACGGGCGACGGCAAGACGGCGGTCGGCATGGCGGCGCTTTTGGCACTGGCCGATCATGAGGGTCCGCGTTTCTACGTGACACCTACCAGGGCATTGGTTGCCCAGCTGCAGGAAGCGTTTCCCTGTCAGGTGACCACCGTGTTCGGTCGCAGCGAGTACCGTTGTCTGTACTACGTGGATCGCGGAGTCGAGGATGTGAACGCGGCTGACTCGCCTTGCTACATGTTGCAGTGCGGTCATCGGGTAGATCAGGAAACCGGCGAAACGGAGGAGGCGGGTGCGGAACCGTGCCCGTACTTTCAGGCCAAATACCAAGCGATGCAGCAAACGAGTGGAGGACAGGTCGTGGCTTGTACCACGGCGTTCTTCCTCATGAACCGGATGCTTGTGACTCGGTGGCGGGAGCAAAATCCGGCGCTCGTGGTCGTGGATGAGGCTCATCGCCTGGCACAGGTAGCTCGCGGCATCTTCGAGTACACGCTCACCGACTTCCACCTGCTGCGCGCTGCCCGTCTCCTCAAGGATTTGGCTCGCGCACAGGCAAACATCATGGTTCGGTTCGTGAAGGCCTTCCGGCGAATGGCTCGTCGGCGGCCGGCGCGTCACCAATCCCTCTTCACCGTGACGGAAGTCGAGTCCTTGATCGCGATCTTGGACGAGATGGATCGTCGCGCGCTGGAACGAGCCGTGGTCGAAGCGGTACGGAGCGGCAGGCTCGACCCCATCGAGAACAAGGGCGATCTCAAGGTTCTGGAAAACCTGACGCGCAACATCCCCAGGATCTTGACCTCGCTGCGTTACGCCACGGTCGGCGAAGATGAGAGGCAGCCGCTCAAGTATGTGGTTGCCTACTATCTAAAGCAGGACGATCCGGAATTCGTGGCCGGCCGCAAGCGCGCCCGTTACCATTTGCGCATTCGGACGTACTTTGTGGCGCCGATCATCAGGCGTGCGCTCGGTCCGAACGTTGTGGCGTACTCGGCCACCATCGGCAACTCGGAAGTTTTTGGATGGGAGACGGGCATTCGTCATCCATTCCGCACCTTCGAGTCTCCGTTCTCGACGCTTCAGACCCGCATCTTCGTGCCGAGGGACGCGCGTGATCTCTCGTTCGACGAACGGCGGCATCGCAACGTCAATTGGACGCTGCGGCAGATCGTGAACATGGCCAAGCGGTTTGCGCGCGCCGGCCATCGGTCGCTGATCGTTCTCGTGTCTGATGCGGAGCGCCAGCAGTTCTTGCGCTTCGCTGGTGAGGAGAGTCTCGAAGCCTTGAGCTATGGGTTTGGCGCTGATGCAAAGCAGGTGGCGGCGCACTTTCTGGAAGGTCGGGGTGAGGCGCTCGTGGGAACCGCTGCGCAGTATGGCGAGGGGATTGATCTTCCTCGTCAGGCGGCGCCGGTGATCTTCTTCCTCCGTCCTGGTTATCCGCATCCGCAGGATCCGGAAGCCCAGTTTGAGGAGGCGCGCTTTCCGGCGAGTCAGGTGTGGGCTTTACGTCGTTACCGCGTGCTCATGCAGGCACTACAGGTGCGTGGCCGCAACATTCGCAGTTCGGAGGACGTAGGTGTGTGCTTCTTCATGTCGAGCCAGTTCGCCAAGTTCCTGTTCGCCGGTCTACCCAAGTGGTTGCAGTCGGCGTATCGCGACAAGCTCGACATGGAAGGCGCAGTCAAAGACACCCTCGCGCTGCTACATAAGTAGTTGTACTTTTTCCTCACGGAGTTTTGAGAAATCAAGCTCCGTTTTTTTTGTTTATTCAAATATTGACCAAAATTTTATTTTTTGATAAACAGATCTTACGCTGCAGAGTCGCGTCAAGCAAAGCAGTGTTTCGCGCCGTTAATCAACCCTCGCTTGCGTAATGCACGGGGCGGTCCGAGATTCTTTCGGACCGCCGTAACATCTTTCTTTTTGCGTACCGCCCAGTTCGGTCCGCTTGCGTGGAGTTGGGTAACCTAGGGTGTTGTCGTGTTTAGCGCAGAGCGGGGAGATCGCACTCGATCATCCCCGCTGAATTATTTTTAGGGGTTGACGGATTTTATTTTTTCAGCTAAGAAATACTTGACTACATAGACTAACGCTGCGTTTTGTATCGCCCCGTATAGTGCTGTGTAGTTTGGTCGCCCACGGGGCGGCCCGAGAACTCTTCGGGCCGCCGTAACATCTTCTCAAAATTCAGTGCGTTTTGGTTGCGTCCAGCCCGGACCCGTTGCGTGGAGTTAGGAAACCTAGCGTGTTGCACAGAGCGGGGAGATCGTACTCGATCATCCCCGCTGTAATTTTTTCGGGGGTTGACGGTCTTCGTTATCTTTGTTACAAGGTCTTTACCTTGTTGAGTGAGCCTGTGTCGCGTCAACTTTCGTCACGCTTTCTCGAGTCACGCATTGTACCGCTCGGGGCGGTCTGGTGCAGTTCGCCAGGCCGCCGTAACACCTTTCAACTTTCTTCTTCAGTCGTTGAATAAAATTCAGCAGGGACCGGTGGAGTTGCGTCCACCTCTCTTAGGTCAGCCAGCGCATGGAGCGGCCCGAGAATTCTTCGGGCCGCCGCAACATCTCAATTCTCGCGTTCCAATAATCTTCAGCAGCGTTAGGCTACGTTGAGCCTTCTTAGCTGTTGTGGTGTACGGTTCTGCACAGAGCGGGGAACTCGTCACTCGAGTATCCCCGCTGTAATTTTATATATGTGGCTCTTGACACAGAATATGTTTTTGGTTAAGAAAGATATGTGGAAGATACCGTTCCGCGTCGTCAGGTTACGTAGAGTTCGGTTCCGTTCAGCAAGGTGCCTCGACCCGGATCGGGGCAGCAACACCTTATATCATAGGGCAAAATGCCTCTTGACGGGAAACCTGGAATATGGTGACCTGATACATCTGGCTTTGACCTTTCACTGGGGTGAGGTTAGAGCGAGGCAGCACATTCCCAATCACCCCATTTTGCGAAACCACGGAGGCGCTCCATGAATAGAGAACCTGGCAAGCCCGAGGAGGACGATCCCACGGAGGATCCGGAAGCGGGAGAAGGCAAAGAGGGCGCGAACGAGGCCGAAGGAGCCGAGGCGGCACCCGGCGACAACGGTGACGACGACATCATGGCCAGGGACGGCATCGAGCGGTTCAAGCGACGCGAGCACGTGATGGTCATCGATGTTGGTATCGCCAATCAGGGGGGATCACCGCTCCTGCTCGACGCGATGGGGCCGCAGACCATCGTCGACGTGCTCATCCGCGGGGAGCGCAAGCCCCCGGATCGAACCGCTCCCCTGCGCGACATGGCCACGAAGAAGCTCTATTTCGACCCCGATGACCCCGATAGCAAGAGGCAGTTGCTGGGGTTCCCGACCATGAACTTGCTTGCCTGCCTCGCCGAAGCCGCGCGCGGCATCAAGGTTGGCCGCGGCGGGATCTCCACGGCGGACACGACCAAGCTCTTCGCATTCCTCTCCATCGACCGCGAGTTCCTGCGGTTCCCGGATGGAACGGAGTGGATCCACGACGTGAGACGCGGCATGCAGAGGGCCGGTTCGGGACCGGGCACGGCCGTCGGCATCGTGCGGCCGAAGTTCAAGAAGTGGACGACGGAGTTCGTCATGACGCTCAAGCTCCACGAGCTCGCGGGACTCACCGAGCGTCACGTGTATGACATGTTCCTCCTGGCCGGTGCGGCGATCGGTCTGTGTTCCTTCCGCGGTGGCTGCCGTGGGCCGTTCGGCAAGTTCCAAATCACGAAGTGGCGGGTCACGTCGGTCCGCAAGTAGCGGATCGGATAGCAGTCGGAACTTCAACAACTGGCGGGATTCGGAGAAACTTTCCGAACCCGCCTTTTTCTTTTCACGATTCGTATCCTTTCGGGTGTTTTATTCTTATACCGTAGCGTCCGGCGTCGTTGCGTGAACTAGCGTGACGTCCACCACACCGCAGAGCGGGGACGGGTTCACTCCCGATCCCCGCTGTATTTTTTCGATATGAGCCTTGACAAAACGATTGTTCTTTGATAAGTATTCCATGTGCTTCATCGCGTTCTGCGATGTTAGGAGAGGTTTTCTCCAGTACGGTTCGCTATCGCGTAGCGCAGCATGGAATGGGCTGATTCATTTCAGCCTGTTGTATCACCTTTCTTTTTTTCAGACATTGAATTTGACCGGGTATCAAACCACTGTCATTGCGAGCGAAGTCATACGAAGCGTGGCAATCTTCGATGGCTGCGGAGAGATTGCTTCGTCGTCGCGGACTCCTTCTCGCAATGACAGAGAGATAGACGTTAGCCTCGGCGGAGTTATGTCAGGTAGAGTTGTGTCACGTCAAGTTTTGCGCAGAGCGGGGAGATCGTACTCGATCATCCCCGCTGTAATTTTAAATGATTGACTTTTTTTGGAAAATTTGGTTAGTTAGTGGCACTCAGGTTGAGTTAGACCTACTTGCGTCACGTCAAGCTAAGCACTCTTATCCGCGGTGGCGTCGTGTTCTGCACGGGGCGTGTCGATTCTTTGACCCGCCGCATCACCTTTCTTTTTTCATCTTCGTAGCGTCAAGTGCGGTTCGCTTCGGTAATCTACGGCGTTCTTCGGCAGAGTTAAGTCGTGCACGGGGTCCGACGTTGGCTGGTCGGGCCGTATCACTTTCTTTCCTTCTGATCGTTTGGAGTTCACCGCACGGCTGCGCAGGCTTCCGCGAGGTGTTCTTTTGCTGGCTACAGTTGCGTGTTGTCCAGTACAGCCACGTGTCCCACAGAGCGGGGAACTCGTCACTCGAGTATCCCCGCTGTATTATTTCCCCTGACTTCTTGTTTTCAGTTTTTCATCTCTGTTACTATCTCACACTATAGCTTCGGTTAGTAACATTTTTGTAAAAGCCTTGATGTGAGAATTGATCATTTTTTTTCGTACGGCCCATGGAATGAATGGATGGGCTTGCGAAAGGAGGGTGAAAAATGCTAACCTTGTTTTATGCAACGAATCAAACGAGTTATTCATCCTAAGCAAAAGGTTCTTATTCATCAGGATCCAAAAGTTTTAGGAGGCAAGCCGGTTATTGCGGGCACTCGGCTCTCTGTTGAGTTTATTTTAGAGTTGCTTGCCGCAGGCATGACATCGGCAGCCATTGTTCGTGAGTATGGCGTTTCCGAAGAAGCGGTGTTTGCTGCGGTAAATTTTGCGGTACAACAGTTAAAACGTGAAGACGCTTTCGTGCGCCAGCCGGCTTAGGGGTATGCGCTTGCTCGCCGATGAGAATGTCGCGCCCATGGTTGTAGAAAAATTACGAGGAGCGGGTCACGATGTTCATTCGATTCGTGACATGACTCCCGGAGTGTCTGATGATGTGGTTATTCGACTAGCTCGGCAGGATCGGAGAATTATCGTGACGCATGATCGCGATTTTGGGAACGTTATTCGCTACCCTATTCAAAAACATGTCGGCGTTATTTTGTTACGTCTGCGCAAGCCCTTGCCGGAAATCGTAGCCAAAACATTGATATTTTTTCTTTCCGAAATTCCAGCGACAAAATTTCAAGATCGATTGGCGATTGTGGGAGAGAATGGCGTTCGTTTTTTCCCCGCTTAAATTTCCATGCTCACTCTCCTTATCTTCCTCGCCGTTCTCTCCGTGCTCGTGTTGATTCACGAGTTTGGGCATTTTATTGCGGCGCGAATTTGCGGGGTTAAGGCCGAGGAGTTTGGGTATGGGTTTCCACCGCGGGCCATCGGTTTTGTTAAACACAATGGGAAATGGCAGCGTGTGCCTCGGCATGATCGTTCAACATACAAAAATACGATCTGGTCTCTTAACTGGTTGCCGCTTGGCGGATTTGTCAGACTCAAAGGCGAGGAAGGGGGAAATGTCGCAGACAAAGATTCTTTTGTCTCACAAACTCTTCTTCGCCGTTTTTTTATTCTCGTTGCCGGTGTCGCGATGAACTGGCTTCTGGCCGCGGCGATTTTTATCGCGGGGTTTTCCATCGGCATTCCGGCGCAGACAGATGCGTTGCCGGCCGGAGCGATCGTGCGCGATCAAAAAGTGCAAATCATGGAAGTGGTCGCCGATTCAGCCGCGGGAACCGCTGGAATCAAGCCGGGTGATTTCTTGTTGTCCATCAATGGCATCATAATCAAAACCGCCGCGCAGGCACAATCATCATTGAGTGAACAATCTCACGTTTCAGAACCCATGCAGATTATTCTCGAACGTGACCAGCATCAGTTTCGTCTGACGACCAAAGCGGCGTATCTCGAGGCGTTAGAACGACCAGGCTTGGGAGTCAAGCTGGCTGATACCGGCATTGTGCGTTTTCCGTTTTGGCGCGCGGTCGGTCAAGGCGTCACGACCGCGGCCATGTACACGAAACTTATTTTTGTCGGCTTTGGTCAACTCATCGGTGATCTGTTTACGGAACGCAAATTGATCGGCGGCGTGGCCGGACCGGTTGGTATTGCGGTTTTGACCGGAGAGATGTGTCAAAGTTGGTGGTCGTGCATGCGTTTTTCGGCTTTTCTCTCGTTGAATTTGGCAATTATAAATTTTCTTCCCATCCCGGCTTTGGACGGAGGTCGGGCGCTGTTCATCTTCATCGAATCCTTACGCCGCCGGAGGATCAACCCTCTTTTTGAGGCGGCAGTTCATCGCGTGGGGTTTGTGGCGCTTCTCACTCTCATTTTTTTTGTGACCGTGCACGATCTGCAACAATTTGGTGGTGTGATTTGGCGGGGGATCAGGGGAGCGGTTGGATTGTAAATGCCGTAACCTTTTTGTTTTTTAACTCCCTCCACCTCCCTCTTAAGCTAAGAGGGAGAGTCAGATTCCGATTCCTCCTCTTAGCTTAAGAGGAGGTAAGGAGGAGTTAAGATGAAAGAGGGTTATGCATCGGTTCTGGAAAATTGACGCTCCATTCATAAACCGATACTATGTGCGAGACATCCCGCGCGAGGCGGTGGTGATCTTTATTCATTAGAAAGGAGCGTGTTATTCATGATAGAAGTGAAACGGAAGAAAGGAGAAACATTCGACGCTCTGTTGCGTCGTTTTCAGCGTCGCTTTCAACAGAGCGGCAAGCAGATCGAAACAAAGAAACGCCGATTTCATGACAGCGGAAAAAATCGCAATCAGCGTCGTGACAGCGCTTTGCGTCGCGAACAAAAACGCGAGCAATATGTTTATCTCACCAAAACAGGTCAGCTTAAAGAAGAACCAAAAAAACATTCTGTCCGTCGCTAATTGATAGTGAGCTTGTCGAACTATGACCATTCTTGAACAGATCGATCACGACTTCAAAGAAGCCATGAAAGCGAAAGATGAGGGCGCGCTTTCCACGTTGCGGCTCATGCGCACTGCTCTCAAAAATAAGCAGATCGAAGTTCAACATGATCTTACGGAACCGGAAACGACCGCGGTGCTTAAAACCATGTTGAAACAGTATCAGGATGCGCTGCAAGATTTTATGACTGCCGGACGACAGGATCTCATTATCCGCCAGCAACAAGAAATTGACTTGATTTCCGGATATCTTCCACCCGCACTGTCAAACGCGGAATTGGAACGCATCGTATCCGAGGCGGTCAATGCTTCGGGCATCAAGGAAACGGGTCGGGCTATGGGAGTGGCCATGAAGGCGGTGGGCGGTCAAGCGGATGGAGCGGAAGTACGAAAAATTGTCGAAAAGATATTGAGTAATTAGACATTCGACATTAGACATTCGGCCAGACTAATTACTAATGACCAATGTCTAATGTCTAATTCATAGATCTTTCCTTTCCCATGCTTAAGAAAGGTTTGACATTCAAAAGATACAGCCTCTTTGCTTTAGCGTTTTTTTGCTTTAGCGTTTTTTTGCTACCGACTCCTCTCTTCGCTCAAGTGGATCAGGCGGCGAAGACATTACAAACGACCGCGGATGCGACCGGACTTGGCGGGGGTTCGGATCTTCTGACGATCATCGGTCGGATTATCAACATCGCGTTAGGCTTTGTTGGTTTTTTGATTTTGGTTTATCTGATCTACGCCGGATTTCTTTGGTTGACCTCCGGAGGCGCGGAAGAGGGGGTCAAAAAAGCCAAGCTCATGATCAGGAACGCGGTGATTGGGCTCGCGATCGTCGCTTCCGCTTTTGCCATTGTCAATTTTATTTTATCAAAACTCGCGGAAGTCACCGATCAAGGCGGAGGAATCATTTCGAGCGGTGTTGGCGGTATCGGATTTCCCGGCGCCAGCGGTTCTTTGGGGAGGGGAATCATCGAATATCACCTGCCATCGCGAGATGCAACGGGCGTGCCTCGCAATACGCCGGTCATCATTACGTTTAAAGAACCGATCAAACTCTCATCCATGATCAAAGATTATGACGGGAATGTGAGTTCCACCAAGCTCAATGTTTCGATCGTAAAGATTTATCCTACCGGTCATGAAGATCAGACATTGACCGCGGAACAGGCAAACGTTCGTTTTACCAAAGATCAGAAAATTTTCGTGATCAAGCCGGTGTCATTTTTAGGAAATGCCGTGAGCAAAACAAACTATACCGTGGAACTGGGAACGGGTTTGCAACGCGAAGACGGCAGGCCAGCCTTTTCCGGATCGTTTTCTCAAGGGTACAAGTGGCAGTTTGAGGTTTCGACCGTGATTGATACAACGCCGCCGCAAATTACCTCTGTTATTCCTTCGTCCGGCGGATTGTACGCGCCAAACATCGTGGTACAAGTCAATTTCAGCGAGGCGGTTGATCCGACGGGCGCGGCTGGAATTTTTAAGGATGGAAGCGGATTTACCAATATGGAAGTTCAAGCTTCGCCTGCCGGAGGCGGGGCAATTACGCGGCCAAACGGGGAGTTCAAAATTTCCAATGCCTATACCACCGTGGAGTTTGTGACCGATCTTTCTTGCGGCACCAACTCTTGCGGCCGCAAAATTTATTGTTTGCCATTCAGTTCGGGAATCTCGGTTCTCGTAAAAGCCGCGACCCTTTCGACCACGCCGCCGCAGGCGCTTTTGTCCGAATCGGGATATGACGGGATCACGGATGTGGTCGGAAATTCTTTGGACGGCAATGCCGACGGTCAAGCGCAAGGGCCGCCCAAGGATCATTATTCGTGGAATTTTGGCACGAGCGATAAACCGAATTTGGATCCGCCGACGATCATCGCGACTCGCCCTCGAGCCGGGGATAAAGGGAGTTATGCCGCTGGAGGAGGATCAAGCAAGATTCCTTTGGACCTTCCACCGGAAGCGGATTTTGATTCCGTGTTACAGGCCTCCACGCTCACGTCGGATAGCGCGTTCATCAATACCAACGAACCTCCTAAGCTTGCCGACACGTTTTGGTGGACCACGCAGCAACAGTTACTTTCCGCGGACGGTCAGGTTGCCACCTCGGGCGCAAAGATTGTTGGCGGTCGCGTGCGCATCAATCATCGTTTGTATGTTCCGGCTTCCACGATTGCGAACAAAGCGGTGATTCCGGAATATGATCCGTATCTGATTTCCGATTTGCAAAATATTTATCAAAACTGTTTCTATCCGGCCGCTTCAAAAACGTGCGCCGCCAACCCCTCATCACCCAACTGTTGTGACGAACGTTCTTCAAATACGGCTTGTCAGTATCCTTTATTTCCCTTTACCCCATGACTTTTTTCCGTCGGCTCTCACTTTTTCTCGCGCTGCCAATGATGATGGGGCTCGCGGGGTTGTGGTTACCTGTTCCTGTTTCTGCCCAGCTTAAAACCGCGAGTACGGGATTGCAGGCGGTTTCAGAATCAACAGGACTGCCTAACACGGATCCGCGTATTTTGGCGGCGCGGATCATCAACGTCTCTTTGGGAATCATCGGGACCCTGATGGTGGCGTACATGGTGTATGCCGGATTTTTATGGATGACTTCCGGCGGAGATGAGGAGGGGGTCAAGAAAGCGAAGATGATGATCAGGAATGCGATCATCGGTCTTATCATCATCTTATCGTCTTGGGCGATCGCGACCTTTGTCATTAATAAATTATTGCAAGCCGGCGACGGCGGAGGAGGCGGCATCGCAACGAGCGGCGGTGGGGGATTTGGGGGAGGCTTGGGAGGCGGCGGCGGTTCCATCGGTTTTCAGTTACGATCCATCAGCCCTTCGGGAAGCGTACCGATCCGCAATGTGGAGGTGCGTTTTATTTTGACGCGCGCCGTGGATCCGGTATCCGCTTCCACGACCGTGCAAATCCTTCGCGCGAGCGACAAGACTCCGGTGGAGGGATTGGCTTTTGTGGAAAGAGACATCATCCGTTTTACTCCGGCTTCGGCATGTCCCTTGCCAAACAGCGATCGTCGCTGTTTTGACGGAGATACGGAATTTATCGCGCGCATCGGAGGGTCGTTACGTTCCGTTTCCGGAGAAACCATCGCGTGCGGAGGATTTGCTCCGCCTTGCGAAGGACGATTCAAAACCGGCAATTTAGTCGATACGGCCGATCCAACGGCGACGATCGTTTCACCCATAGATGGACAATCGGTTCGTGCCAACGGTTTGTTAAAAACCATTACGCGCGCCACGGATGATTCCGGAGTAGCTTTTGTGCAAACGTTTGGTGACGGAACGCTTGTTGGTTTGGACACGCCATCTTCCACCACGCAAAATTTTGACGCCAATGTGGACTGGGATATGAGTGGGATCACGACCGGAACGCATCGTTTGATTTCTCGAGTCTATGATATTGACTCCAATACAACTTACAGTAGAACCGTTGATGTGGCGGTTTTGCCTGAACACTGTTTTAATCAGCAACAGGATGAAAATAGGGGAGAGGTTGGCATTGATTGCGGCGGAGATTGTCTCGCGTGTTCCGGTGCGCAATGCAGCAAGGCTCTTGATTGCGCGACCGGTATTTGCAAGGTTGGGCGTTGTATTGAGCAACCCATCATTATGGATGTCTCTCCCCGTGAAGGAGCCACGGGAACGTTTGTAACCATTCAAGGATTGAATTTTGGGTATCGTCCGGGGAAAGTGGTGTTTGGCGGCGGCGCGCAGGCAACATCGCCGGAAGCTTGCGCCGCTCGCAGCATAAAAACATGGTCTTCGACGCAGGTCGTTGTTTCCGTGCCCAATGGAGCGGTGAATGGTCCCATTCAACTCACCAATGTTGATTCCAATCTGTCCGATTCCACCAATGATGATCAGGGTTTTCGCGGGGATTTTTCCATGACCGACACCGTGAGACCCGGGCTTTGCGCGGCAGATCCTCTTCATGGTCAAGTGGGCGCTCAAATGTCCCTTTTAGGATCAGGTCTTGGCACGACTCCGGATCGTGTTTTGTTTGAGAATCGTGAAATCACTTCGTTTTTATCATGGGAAAATCAAAAGATTCGTTTAAACGTTCCCGTGGTTTCCCCGGCTGACTATGCCGTTAAAGTTCGGATCAAGAATTTGGATTCCAATGCCGTGGCTTTTCGGGTGGATGAGAGGGAGCCGCAAGGAACACCGGTTCTCGCGAGCGTGGATCCGGCAGCCGGACCGGTTGGAGAGTATGTGACGCTTCTCGGACGGAATTTTTCCGAAGGCGTGGGTTTGGTTCGTTTTCGTGATCGCGACGGCAACGAAGGGCCGGCGGACGTTTCTTTTCCTCAAGCGTGCAGCAAAAATTTTTGGCATGACACAAACATCGTGGTGAAGGTGCCAAAAGAGGTGACCGGCGGCTTGGGTAAGGTCGCGGTCACTCCGGATAAAGGGCCATACCAGATTTATGTGGTGCGTCAGGATCAAGCAAAAAGCAATCCATTGAGTTTTACGGTGACGGCCTTGCCTCCAAAACCCGGTCTTTGTTCTTTGGAACCGATCGTGGGGCCGGTCGGAACGCAAGTGATCCTATCAGGCGAACGATTTGGCAGTCTTTCCGATGTCGTGACGTTTCATGGTTCCGCCGGCAAAACAGGTGTAGAGGGAACGATTGAACAATCTGGAGCGGGAACGCTCAAAACACGGGTACCTGTCGGAGCCGTGTCAGGTCCGGTTCAGGTGAGCGTGGCTAAGCAAAGCTCCAATGGCGTAAATTTTACGGTGCGTAATTGTAATGAGGATGCCGCCATTTGCGAGAAGGGACAAATTTGTTGCAAGGCCGGTGGGCAGTGCGTGAAAGATGGAAATGAGTGTCCAAAGACAAATCTTGTGCGTGCGGAATATGCTTGGCGCACATCCACGGGCGAGATTCCGCTGAATCCGGCTGTGGTTGAGGAGTGTACGATTCCTCCGAATCCGCAACAGGAGCCTCCCTCACCCAGTCCATGGTCAGAGAGAACGGGCGGAGACAAGGCTTGCGTGAATGCGGAGCTGATCGTTCGTTTTAATACGAGTTTGGATGCAAAAAGTGTGGTGCCGAATAATTTGATTGTGCGTCAATGTCTCGGGGGTGGAGCCAATCCTTGTTCAAACGCGAAAGACGTGGAAGGCGTTTGGAATTTGTTTACGGTCGCGACGAGTTCGCTGGATTATCTCATCTTTCATCCAAAAGGAAACGTGTGGCAAGCCTCAAGCACTTATGAAATCATTTTAAGAACAGGCATTCGGTCGCGAAGCGGCATTCCCATGTTGGAAGATGCCGCGCGTTGCGGAAAAGGAAACGGATACTGTTTTCGTTTCAGGACTCGCGATTCGACGATTCCGTGTAAAGTGGGTTTTGTCTTCTTAACGCCAAATCCATTTACGGCGAGCGGATTAAATCAATCCATTCCATATCGCGCCAACGCGCTTTCCGCCGATGATGCCTGTATTCAATTAAACGCCGCGGCGATGAACTGGAAGTGGTACACCGGTGGGAGCTCTGATCCGGCTGATACCGATGGCCGAGCCAGTATTTCTCAAAAAAACCCTGATCCTCCCGGTCATAACATGGCTACGGGGACGAGTTTAGCCGAAACCGGGGAAGCGGCGGTTAAAATTAACGCCGAAGTGGTGGAAGCGTTGGCGGTGAGTTCGTCGCGCGCGATTGCTCGTCTCTACATTCGTCTTGTCCCGCCGCACGTTGCGTCTTATGGGCCAACCTGCGATCAAGCCTGCGCCAACACGGCACTGTGGGCGGAATTTAATGTGGCGATGGATCCGGCTCGCGCCACGTTGCAGAACGTTATGGTACAGCCTTGTCTGAATGAAAACTGTCGTTTATTTGACGCGCCGGTTGATTTGGAAAAATCGACTGTCACCCTCTCCCCCCGTCCCGGAAGTCCGGTTGATGCTCCACTCACCTATCTCTCGCTTCTGCCAAAATGTTTTAATAATCAAGGACAGCCAACGGATTGTTTTGAGCAGGGACGTTTTTACAAGGTGACTCTGAAGGGAGGAATAAATGGATTTCTCTCAAAAAATGGGGGGTTGCCTCTGACTAAGTTAAATGAGGTGAACGGATTTTCTTGGACCTTCCGTATTAAACAAGGAGCCGAGGCGCATTGTCGGGCTGCTCGCATTGATGTCATACCCGGTCAGAAAATGGAAACGATCGTGGGGGCTCGTCAGCTTTTTCACGCGCAACCATTCGGAGCGCCTGATGCCTGTAATCCTTTGGGGCAGCCGCTTGTGAGCGATCAATCTTACAGCTGGGATTCGCTGGATAAGCAAGTGGCTATTTTGTATAAGGATGGTTTGAAAGATACGACCGCGAATCTTCCATCGCATTGCAGCGATCGCTGTCTTCAGACAGGAGCGGATGGAAGCATGGGTCGTCTCGCGTCTTGCGGCAACGGATTGGTGGAAACCACGAATAGCGCATATTGTCATGACCGTCAGAATCCGAAAACGCCGTGCAAGGTTGGAGACACGGTCAATTGCGTGACGCGTTTTGGAGATGCGTGTTTCCTTTTGCCCACGAACTCCAAAGGAGGAGAAGAATGCGATTTGGGAATCAATAACGGTCACAAAAATTTGTGCAGCTCCAGCTGTTTATGGAAGCCGGCAACGCCCGTCTTAGCCGGAGGCACTTGCGGAAACGGAACGATGGAGGCGGGGGAGCAGTGTGATTTTGGATGGTCGGGTGCCGGTTGTTCTGAAACTTGTCAAGCGTTGGGTGCGCAAGCGGGAAATTCCATCTGTGGCAATAAAAGCGTGGGAGATGGAGAAACGTGCGATGACGGAAACGGCCAAAATGGAGACGGTTGCAGTACGGATTGTTTGCATGAAGGATCAAAGATCGTTTCGGCGGTGTGCGGGAATGGGCAGCTTGAGCCGGGAGAAATGTGCGAGAGTTGTCCAAACGGTATCTTGTCGCGCGATTTTCAGAATCCGATTGGGCCAGGTATTTGTGTTGCCACAGGCAAGCCTTGGCCGCAAACAGGATGTGACCCGGGGACCTGTCTGAATTCTGGTCTCAATAAAATTTGTGAGAAAGCGACCGACGCAAACTGTTGCGGCAATGGAAAGCCCCTCGAGTCCGGAAAGGATTGCGATAATGGATTCGGCGGCAACGTGGAAGGCAGCGGTTGCACTCCGCGCTGTTTGTCCGAAGGTTCTTCCATAAAATATCTGTCCCCGTCTTTTTGCGGCGATGGTGTGTTTGATCGGGGTGAGCAGTGCGAGGCTTCCCGTCAGGGAGATGGATTGATCGACGAAGATCAGTTGGCGGAAGTGATCGGTTCTCGCGCTCCCAATCAGGATAAAGACGGAGATGACAGCAGCATGGTTTCCGTGATTCAAACAAGGTATGACAGTAAAGACGGTCAGGCGAAATACGGGCTTCAGTGTGGATTCACTTCCGAGACGCCCCCTCCGGGTGTTGTCCCGGGGAATGGAAATCCACTCACCTATGGTTTAACGGATTTCGGTTGTTACGGTCCTCGTCCGGTCTTGACGCCGATATCTCCCGTGGCCGATGCAAGTGGCGTCTGTCGAAATGTTCTTCTTTCCGGATTGTTTAACGTTCCCATGGATTCGGGCAGTTTTCAGGATCAGGTTTTGTTGGCCAAGGAAAATCCAAAAGGCTGCGCCACCGGCACCGTGCCGTTAACCCCTCTTAAAAGTTTGTCGCAAGATGGAAGTTGGCGTGGCTGGATCGCCTCGCTTTGGCAGAGGGTCAAAAATACGGTTTCCGGTTCTGTGGCGAGCGCGGCACCTTGGTGCGTGGGAGCGGCTCCGGGTGTTGTGAGCGTGGTCGCTGACGGAAACGGTTCTCGCATGGATTTCTCTCTCACGGAATTGTTGGAGCCGAATACGAAGTATCGTCTCTTTGTTCGGGGGGATCCTGATTTGAGTGATCCGATTAAACAAGGGGTTCGGTCCGCGCTTGGCGTGGTCGGTCAAGCGGATCCGATCGGCGCAGACGGCGGAACATTGAGCTGGTCGTTTAAGACAGGGACCGCCATTTGTGATGCCGACGTTATTCAAGTGCGCGATCTCTCCGTTAAACAACCGTATCTTTTTACCAAAAATAATGAGGCTCATCCGTATGAAGCCAAAGTGTATTCGGTGGAGAATGCCAAGCTCGCTCCGCTTTCGGCTATTCCGCAAGTGTATTCTTGGCAGTGGGATCCGTGGGTATCTTCCAATGAAGATGTTCTTTTGACCGTTCCGGGCAATGCTGATTCCGGCGTCAGTCAAGCCAATGTGGTCGCTCTCAATAAAAACGGCAGTTCATTGATTTTTGCGCAACTGCGTATCACGGAAGATAAAATTTTTATTCCTTCGACCATCGGTCGGGTTTTGCAATCCGGCAAAAACGGCACAGTCATTTTGTGTGAGCGACCATGGCCAAGTCTCGCATCTGCTCCATTTACGGATGCCGCCGGATCCAAATCTCTTCAAGCTTCTTCCACCTTGTTCGCTCAAGGACCGTTCTACAATTTTTCCACCGCGTATTGCATGGACGCGGGTTCTGCCAGCTCCACGGCCGATGATTTGCCTTCTTTGCAAATTCACTCGGTTCCCTTGACCACGCTCGACGCGAATCGCGGGATTGTTCGTCAATATCTCTTTACTTATGCCGAGCCGCGACTGCGAGGCGACGCGATCGGCATGCGCATCATGACGAATCCGCTGCACCTCTCTCCGGCGACTTGGTATGCCGCTCAAGGATTCAAGGGATCGCCTCAATCGATCGGGGTGGATGGATACGCGGCGATTCAAGATGGCAGCACCGTTTATGTCGCCGCCACCAATGTGGACAGCGCTTTTTCGGGGAATGTTACCTCGACCATCTATCTTTTATCTCGCAATCCGGATGCCAAGCCGGAAACGCAACTCATATTCAGTCAGATGATCAAGCAGCTGTCTTTGAACGTGAATCTGCAGCAAGATTCTCAAAACGTGTGCGTTTATGCCGGAGGAAAGGGCGGACATCATCCGGGAGAATACTTTGTCGTCGACAAGAATACCGTGCGTTGTACGGCGGATTGGGAATGCCTCAAGCACGATACGGCGCTCAAGTGCGCAAGTCTGAAAGCAAAGTTACAACGCGATACCAAGCGCGTGGCGGATTTTCAGGAACTCTCGCGAACGCTCGACGCGGTGCGCGATCGAGAGGGAAAATATCCTACCCTCTCGAGCGGCTCATTTTTGCAAACTCTTGCCACGAGTCGTTGGCCAAGTTGGCAAATAACCTTTGGTGCAAATCTCGGCGGAAGCGCGCCGCCGCAAGACCCGGTCAACAAATATTTGAGTTGCGGCTTTTGCAGTCAGACAAAGTCCGCGGTTTGTACGGCGGACGCGGATTGTCCAAAAGGAGAAACCTGTGTCGCTCAAAACGGGTTTGACCCCGCGACCTGTTGGAACGCGCTGTCCCGACGGTATCAATGTCCCGCCATCACGGATCAGGAAAGCAACACTGTGAGCGTGTCTCGCGTGTATCAATATCGTTCGGTGGACGCGGGGAAGCGTTACGAACTCGCGACAGAGCTCGAAGCGATTCCATCCACGCGTTATTCACCCCCTCTCATGACAGAAGTCAAAAGGTGTTCGAACACAGGATTTTTGTGTAAGACGCATGATCCTAAAAAATTGACTGATGCGGAATGTGATGTGTCGCCGGACGGAGGAAAAACCATCGTGTCACAGGGGACGTGCAATGGGACGGGTGGAAGCTGGGTCTATCAAAATTATTGTCACAATACTCCTCTTGGGATCGATGACGTGTGCGGGAACGGGGTACGCGGCCTTAATGAGGCATGCGAGGTCAATGAGACTCGTCCGGCTTCATGCAAAACGGCTGATGGAAAAGATGGAACCAAGGTTCAGATGTGCCGTGATTGCAAAGGATTCGTGGACGGACCGGCAACTTCGTGCGTGGTTGACGCGACGTGCGGCAATGGCCGTGTGGATCGCTACAAGTGTTATCTCAAGTCAGGACCTCCGGGATATAAATATGGACAGCCGTGCGATGCTCTGGGAAACGCGTTGGTCTGTACCGATCCGAGAGACGACGGGCAGACGAAGATGTTCTGTGACAGCGTGGCGAATCATGGAGGCAAAGAGGAGAGATGCGACGAGGGAGCTTTGAATGGAACGTACGGCCATTGTACGCGCGACTGCGGCGGCATGGGTCCGTATTGCGGGGATACGCAGTTGAGTTTGGGAGAAACATGCGACAAAGGTATGCGAAACGGAACCTATGCCTGTGACAATGAGAACGGAACATGCAGAGTCGCGGATTCGTGCAGTCTTGATTGCCGAGGGTTTGGTCCGTATTGCGGCGATGGGGTAAAGCAATCTCCGGAAAGATGTGACGGTCAATCCGAGCAGACCGTAAAAGGCATTTGTTTGGGAGGCAGCAACGGAGAGCAGCCGTGTGATCTTCAAGATAAAAATTCTTGTCCGGACGGAGGCACATGCGGAGGAAATGGCAACGATCGTTATACAACCTGTGAAGGAGTCATCTTGAAACGTTGTTCAAACGATAAAACTCGCGCGTGCGATAAAAATGGGGATGCGGATTGCGATAAAACGGCGCGTTGTATTGCGTATCCGACTCATCGTTTTCGCGACTGTATTAAGCCCGGTCAACCCGGCCAGTGCGGTTGGGGCAATCTTCCCACATGGTCAGTGTGTGTTCCTGATGGATTTTGTGGCGATGGAAAAACGGATGCGGGCGAGGAATGCGATCTTGGCGGAACGAATGGCGACAACGCTTCCTGCACGTTGCAATGTAAAAAGAACGTATGCGGAGACGGAAAGTTGTATGCCCCGAAAAACGGGGGACCGGAAGAGTGTGATTATGGGAGCGTGCAAAATACCGGAGCGTGTTTAAGCCCAGCTGACTACGCCTCTACCTGCGTCGGTTGTTCGCCTGCCTGTCATGTGGTTGTTGCTTCCGGAGGTTATTGCGGCGATGGCGAAAAAAACGGGCCGGAGCAATGCGATCAAAACGACATTCCAAAAACAACCTGTAAGCAGTTGGGATTTGATTACGCGGCGCAAACGGATCCGCAAGCAAAAGATGTGATCAGCTGTACGCAGCAGTGTGATCTGACGGGCTGCAAGCGGTGTCAGGATGATCCGGGAAAAGGAAAAATCGACGGGCAAGTTTTTGATGCGGTCTATTCCAATCAACCGATTCCCGGAGCTCGCGTGACACTCTATTTGCGCGGCATCCGCATCACCGACACGCTGACGGATCAGGATGGTCGTTATTCTTTCGATGTTCTTAACACCAAAGACGTATGTTCTTTTTATCGCATCATTATTGATTTCAATAAAGATAATCCATGCACAGGCAACCCGGGTCATTTGAAGTGCGATGACGCCAAATGGGAAGGCCCTGGGGTGAATGAAGGTCAGCATGGTGGATATTGGCCGCACGAAACCGATGTTTTTGGAGCGAAAACGTTTCAGGATCAAAAAATTTATCTCGCTCCTCGCGTCGGTACCGGCGATACGTTAGTGATTTTTACTTGGAAAGGAGACATCAGCCGTCGGCCGATTGATATGCACTTAGTGTTGCCCAAGCTCATTTACTATTCATACTGCGCGACGAACGGAAACGATGAGTGCGCAAAGCTTGACGGCATTTGCAGTAAACCGGCACCAAATATTGATGGAACCTGTCCTGCTCCAACCACGGACAGACGTTACAAAAATCCGGTCATTGGTCGTGCCGATGTTGCTGCCGATGATTACAGTATGCAGCAGGTGTATCAAGCGAGTTGGCTGCCGTATGCCACGCTCCACTGTTATAGCGCAGATGGAAAGGAAGTGCGTGGTTGTGAAGGCAATGACACCATGGCTGTTCAAACGGTAAAATTTAGACGAGGCGATTGGGCGCTCATAGGACAATACAGTTTTTATCTGGTTGATCGTCATGGGAGCGGAGGAGAGGGGACGCCAGTCGAATATTTTTCCGGCATTTCTAGTCTGGTGAGAGTCGTTACCCCGGAAAAGATTTATACGATCGTTCCACCAGCGAAAACCGATCTCTCTTGCGGGAAAAATGTTCCTCTTGGACAATTTTGGTTGGCATTCCGCCAAGATGCGGGAAGCGGGAGTATAACGGTGGATGATAAGCTCTTGTGCAGAGGTTCGGAGGCTCCGGGTGAAACCGGACCAGACGGTAGAAAATTGCTTCTCCCTAAACCATTGGTTTGGGTGCCTGGTGGTAACGCTTATGAACCGTAAGGTACTTTTTATTATCATTGGAAGCGCGATCATTGTTTTGATGGTGACTGGACTTGTGTTTTGGTTGCGTCATCGCGCCCTCCCTGAACAAGCTATTCAGTCATCACCACCACCATCACCATCAGCCATTCAGCCAGTCCCCGTTCTTTCCAAGGATTTGCAAGCCAAACGAGAGGCGCAAGAAAAGGAACTTGCGCGGATACAGGCAATGGATACAACGGCATTGCGTCAGGAGTCAGAAAAGAATCTTGCCGCATGGATTGCGCGACAACCGCCTTTGCCACCACTTCCTCCACCCAGCCCTCCGGTATTAAAAACAGCCCCCTCTCCAGCTTCGACTTCTACACAAGCACTGAACACAGATTCCGATCAAGACGGTTTGACTGATGAGCAAGAATTGAAACTTGGAACCGATCCGCATAACCCTGATACGGACGGCGACGGTTATCCAGATGGCGAAGAAGTGCAAAAAGGGTATAATCCTTTAGGCGCGGGAAAAGCAAGCCAGTAGTTAGTAACTAGTAACTAGTAACTAGTAACTAGCTTCTAGCTTCTAGTTACGAGTTACTAATCATTTTTTGTTTCGTTTCTTTTTTTATGAATCCTCCTCCCAATCTCCCATTCGATCCTGCTCAAAATTCCGCTTCTGTTCCGCCACCGGTCAAACCGGTTGCGGCGTCTGTACCACCACCCGTGCCACCCATGACTCCACCGCCACCAAGTCCTGTTTTGACGGCTCCGCGTCCCTCGCCCATTGCCCCGCCTTTATCTCCTCCGCCAGTCGTCAGATCGATCACGCCACCCATGCAAACGATCCCAACTCCTCGACCCGTTGCCCCGCCATCGGCAAAAAAAGAACCGGAAGATATTTTTTCCGGTATAGAGCAACCAAAGGGCGGTTCTATGAAGCCGGGGATTGCGACCATGCCGCGCAGCGGTGGAGGATCTATCGTAAAAACTCTCGTGTGGATTGCGGTGATAGTGTTAGTGCTCGTTATTGTTGGATTTTTGTTTTGGTATTTTTCGATTCATCGTTCTGCCGATTCCTCTCAAAAAATATCACCGGCCGCTACGGTGGCCGAACCTCCTGCGCCACCAGCCCCACCTCCGGAAGTTCCCGCGACTCCTGAGCCGGTAACAGAACCGGAAGCGACATCAACATTGCCGCCGCCCATAACCGTTCCTCCTGCCGGATCAAATGTTCCTCCGCCGACGGCAGTCGAATCAACTTCGACTTCCACCGTTACGCCGCCATTAGCGGTTAAGGATACCGATGGGGACGGATTGTCCGATGAACGAGAGGTCGAATTGGGTACTGATCCCAACAAAGCGGATACGGATAGCGACGGCCTCTCCGATGGAGAGGAAGTGTTGCAATATGGAACAAATCCTCTGAACGCCGACACGGATGGAGACGGATATCAGGATGGCGTTGAAATGAAAAACGGTTTCAACCCGCGCGGTCCAGGGAAGTGCGTCAAAGAAGGATGCGTTTTGTAATCTCTTCTCAAGATGATTGATCAAGCTCAAGGTTCACCGCTCACCGCTCAAAGCTCTTCCAAAGAGCCGGAGATTGTTGTGATTCCGGATAAATTTTATGGCACGGCTCTTAAGCTCAAAGCTGAAAGCTTGCAGCCTACAACTGCCCCCGTGCCACCAAAGCCGCTCCCTCCGCCAAAACCAATCCCCACGCCTTCAGCCATTGCTCCATTGCCCAAGCATTCAGTCTGGCCGATGGTTTTGATCGTCCTTGCTCTGCTGCTCATTGTTGGGGGAGCGTTTACCTATCTTAATCGCAACATTCTCTTTAAGAAAAAACTTCCGCCTCCACCGGCTGCGGCACCAATACCGATCGTCGCCGCTCCAACCGCGCCGGCAAATCTTGCGGCCGCCGCTTCTTCAGGGGCCATTGCTTTGAGTTGGGTTGATTCGGCGACGAATGAAACGGGATATCGCTTGGAGCGTCGAGAAGAACAGGGAACGTATCTTCCACTCACCAATCTTTCCTCAAACAGTACGGCTTTTTTGGATGTTTCCGTTCAGTCGGGGAAAACTTATAGCTATCGAGTGGTCGCTTTGAATGATGCCGGAGAATCTTCTGCTTCCAATGAGGCATCGGTTCAGTTGGCAGCGGTGACTCCACCTCCTCCAACCGTGCCAAGTTTGCCACCAGGGGGATTGGACTCTGATTCTGATGGGGTCAGTGACGTGGAAGAACCTTTATATGGAACTGATATGCATAATCCGGATACCGACAGCGACGGCTTTCTGGATGGCAATGAAGTATTTCATCTATACAATCCGGCAGCCAAAGCTCCGGTACGTTTATTGGATTCCGGTTTGGTAAACATCTTGCCGGCTCCGGCCGGTTGGTCATTTTATATCCCCGTCAAGTGGAAGGGGACGCTTCTGGCAGCCGACGGTTCACAGGCAACCGTGGCGACGGATCGCACAGAAACTTTTGAAGTCAGTATTGAAGACAACCCGCAGCACCTGCCGCTCATGGATTGGTATTTGGCAAAAAATCCCGGCATCGTGTCTTCCGCGGTGCGCGTCATAACCACCAAGGGTCGATTGGAAGGGATTTTGGGCGTTGAACGGATGGATGCCTATTTTGCCTGGGACGGAAAAATTTTTGTTTTACGATATCAGTTGAGTGGGCAACCGTTTGTAAACTATCGCACCACCTTTGAGATGTTGTTGAATTCTTTGAAGTTGGTGGGAGCGCCGGCTTTGGCTCCGGCTCCCGTTTTGAGCGAAAGCACGGGTGGCCCCGGCACGCTCATTGGTGAGCCCGCCGTTTCTACAGGCACGCTCGCGCCAGCTTCGGGCGCGGAAGCTTCCACCGAAACGACACCATGATTGTGTTTGAGGTCGTGTCCGTTATGCCACGGGTACTTTCACCGGTCGATTTAAAACGATTGGGTCGGATTTTGGGACGGCGTTTGCGCGTACGATCGTCAAAAGTGGTCGGCGTGCGTTTTGTGTCATCTTCCATCATGCAGCAGTTAAACCGTCGCTACCGTAGGGTTAATCGTCCGACTGATGTGCTGTCGTTCAAGGTTACAGGGCACAGCTTACAGCTTACAGGTTTCAGGTTACAGGTTACAAATTACTTAGGGGATTTGGTCGTCTGTCCTTCGTACGCTCGGCAATCTGCGCGGCGGCAAAAGATTGATCTTCGAGAAGAGCTAATCCGATCGCTCGCGCACGGGGTTTTACATTTGGCCGGTTTTGATCACGCCACAAAGTCAGAAGAGAAGAAGATGTTTGCCATTCAAGAACGCTCTGTGACAGAGACTCTATGACCCCTTCGATCTAACTCAGGGTCATAGTGAGCTTGCCGAACTATGAAACGTCCTCCGCTTATGAGAAGTTTTAAGCACGCTTGGCGCGGGCTCCGTGTGGCTTTTCGCGCGGAACAAAGTTTTCGCATTCAGTCGGTGGCGGCTCTCGCGGTGGTGGTTGCCCTTTTCATTTTCCCTTTGTCAGAAACAGAGCGATGGATTTTGTTGGTTGTGACGATGTTTATTTTAGTGTTAGAATTGCTGAACAGCTCGATCGAGCGCATGGCGGATCTGATGAAGCCGCGGCTGGACGAACATGTGGCGGAAGTCAAGGATCTCATGGCCGGGGCCGTTCTCTTGGCATCGTGTTTCGCTTTTGTGATCGGGTGGATTATTTTTTGGCCATATCTTTCCCCGTTTCTCCATGAGCTATTTCGTATTTTCGTATGATCTATTCGTACTTTCGTAGCCTTATTGTAATTTCGTAGGCTCATTATGAAGGAACAGCTTATCGCGGGTCTTGATATGGGGAGTTCCCATATCCGCCTGGCCGTGGGTCAGGTGTTTGCGCATTCGGATAAACGAGAAGCGTTGAATCTCATCGGTGCCGTGGAAGTTCCATCACAAGGCATTTCCAAGGGAGCGGTGAGTTCGCTTGAGGATGCGGTGAGTTCCATTTCGGCCTGTTTGGAACAGATTGAACGGCAAATAGGTTTGCCGGTCGGTGAGGCCTATGTCGGCATTGGCGGACCGTTTGTGCAGGTTCAATTAGCCAAAGGGGTCATTGGCGTGTCACGAGTGGATGGTGAAATTCGCGAGGAAGACGCTCATCGCGTGATCGAGTCCGCGCGTTCCGTCGTCAACCCCATCAATTATGAAATTCTTCATGTGTTGCCGCGCTCGTTTATCGTGGACGGACAAGGAGGAATCAAAGATCCGGTGGGAATGCAGGGGATTCGATTGGAAGTTGATGCTCACATCGTTCAGGGATTGGCGACTCCTGTTCGCAATCTAACCAAGGCCGTGTTCCGTACCGGGTTAGACATCACAGAGTTGGTTTTTGCGCCTCTGGCCACGGCAGAGGCCGTAACCACCCCGCGTCAGCGTGAGTTGGGAGTCGCGGTCGTGAATATGGGTGCTTCGACCACCACCATGGCCGTGTATGAAGAAGGGGAGCTCTTGCACGCGGCGGTGATTCCGATCGGATCAGATCACATCACTTCCGATATTGCTATTGGTTTGCGCACATCGCTTGATGTGGCGGAACGTTGTAAAAAAGCCTACGCCTTTGCCTCGGCCGAGCAGGTCAATAAATACGAAGAGGTGGATCTGCGGGATTTGGGCGCGGATGAGAGTGAGGCCGTGTCTCCACGATTCATCTCGGATATCGCACAGGCTCGGGTAGAAGAAATTTTTGAACGCATAGAAAAAGAACTCAAGAAAATCGAACGCAGCGGCATGTTGCCGGCCGGAGTGGTTTTGACCGGCGGCGGCGTCAAGCTTAAAGGGTTGATTGAGGTGGCAAAAGAGTTGTTGCGTTTGCCGGTCACGATCGCTGCAGCGAGCCAGATTGCGACTCCGCTCCTAGAAGTCGTTCAAGATCCGGCTTTTTCCACGGCCATCGGTTTGGTGCATTGGGGATTTGAGGGCGAACGCAGCGGCCGCGCGCGCGCCGGATTTCAAGGAATAAAACAGGGAGGGGAATGGATGAAAAAAGTCAGCTCCCCACTCAAGAAAATTTTCAAATCGTTTATCCCTTGACGTGAGGGGTTTTTTTGATACAAAAACAGCCCATTTCTCGCCTCATCGGTGGGAAGGCGATGGACCATCATCGTTTTTGTTCGGAGTCGTGTCGTTTGGAGTTTATTCTCTTTTAGAGTCAATACTCCGCAGCTGGCTGCGTGAGCCATCTGTCATCCTGAGTGAAGTCCGACGAAACGAAGGATCTTCGACCGATCGGATCCGAAGATTCTTCACTCCATCGAATTACGTTCAGAATGACAGCATTTGGGTTGAAGGGTGATACCCCGTCCGCTTGCGGCTGGGTAGTTCATTCGAATGGAAGTTCGTAGGCTGCGCAACAATCTCTCGACTACGTGATCGACCCGGAATTTCCTCATTTCTCCATCGCCTCGGTTCATCTAAATCGTGGCGATTTTTTAATTTTCCGAGCTAATAGACATTTCGTGTTGGTGATTTAGTTGTTTTTCTTGTAGATGTAGCTCCGTTCTGAAATAATTAGGGAATATGATCCCTAATCGTCACAAAAAAACATTGCCCGACCTGTCACAAGTCGATGAGTAAATGGGG